>DATJLY010000271.1:0-2260 GCA_035509095.1 Allostellaceae bacterium
GTTCCGCTGTGGACCGACGAGGCCGGCGACGGCCGCTTCGTGTGGCGCGCCGCCACCCAATGACCCGCTTCTCAACCCGCCAGCAAAGGAGACTTCCCATGGCGCAGATTGGTCAGTTCACCCGCGACAAGTCCGGCTTCACCGGGCGCATCCAGACGCTCTTCTTCTACCGGGACCTTTCCCTCGTTCCGGCCGAATCCTCCGATGCCGAGAACGCGCCCGACTACCGCATCCATCTCGGCGATGGCGACGGTCCGGAGATCGGCGCGGGGTGGAAGCGCACCGGCGAGAAGGCCGGCGAATATGTCTCGCTGGTCATCGACGATCCCGCGCTCGCGCAGCCGATCCGCGCCAACCTCTTCCAGTCCGGCGACGACAAGTCCGCCTGGGTGCTGAACTGGAATCGCCAGCCCAAGCGCAGCGAGCGGGACTGAGCGCATGCGGCGCGCGCTTCTTCTGCTCGCCAGCGTCGCGGCGATCGGCATGCCCTCGGTCGCCGCCCGCGCGCAGCCGACGGCGGCGGCGATGCAGGCCGTGGGCGAGCCCTATGCCGCGATGATCGCCGAAGCCGCTCAGCGCTTCGCCATCCCCGCGGCATGGATACGGGCGATCATGCGCATCGAGAGCCGCGGCGATCGTCGCGCCGTCTCGCCCAAGAGCGCGATGGGCTTGATGCAGCTCATGCCCGAGACTTGGACGGCGCTACGCGCGCGCTACGGGCTCGGACGTGACGCCTTTGATGCGCACGACAACATCCTGGCGGGCGCGGCTTTCCTGCGCGAGATGCACGACCGCTACGGCTCCCCGGGCTTCCTCGCGGCGTACAATGCCGGTCCTGGGCGCTACGAGGATTACCGCGACCACCACCGTCCGCTGCCGCCGGAAACAATCGCTTATGTGGCAGCACTCGTCCCTTTTGTCGGAGGCGACGCGATCGATGGGCCTGTCCTCGCGGCGGCCTCCGATCCGTCGTCCTGGACACAGGCGCCGCTCTTCATCGTGCAGCCGGCAAGCGCTGAAACGGTCGATCACGCGACAGACAAGCCGCCAGCCAGCGACCGGCCAACCGTCGTCGCGGTGCATGATGTCTCCGCCATCGCCCCGCAATCCGACGGCTTGTTCGTCGCCATTTCCGCAGCGGGGCCGAAGCCATGATCCCGTGGCTCGCGCGCTTGTCCGATGCAGCGCTATCCACCTCGGTGTACGCGATCCGTAGCGGTCGAGCGCTCGCCGTGATGTTCAATGGCTCCCTTAGCGTGAACGGATGCCATGGCATAGGCAGGCGCACGCGATCGTATTCCCGGGAAGAAGGAAGGGCGTTCAGGGGAGGCGTGCAGAAAACAACCGACCGAGGGCCAGATAAAAGGCCGCAGGGTGCGGCTCGGTCGGTCGGTTGCTTTTGCTTAGGTTTTTCGCTGATCCGGCAATGTGCGGCGTCCGCGCGCAATGTGCGCTTGCCCTTCAACACATTGCTGGAGCTGGCTTTTCCGCACATTGCCGAGGCCGGCCATGGCTGAGGAGAACGACTTCAAGCCCCGGCCAGGCCGCATCCGCTCCTCGCGCAGCCAGCGTGCGAAGCCCTTCATCGCCCAGGCGCTCGCCGCCGCCCAGCGCGCCGGCAGCGGCATCTCGCGGCAGGGTTTGCTCAGATCGGGAAGCCGCTCGACCTTCGGGCGCGGCCGCGTCGCCAGCGTGCGAGCGAACCGCCTGCTGACCGGCCGGTCCCGGCTCGTGACGGTCAAGACGCGCGTCGTGCGTCATTCGGCGCGCTCCGCCTCGCTCGGCGCCCATCTCGGCTACCTCCGACGCGAGGGTGTCACCCGGGACGGGGAGAAGGCCCGGCTGTTCGGTCCTGACACTGACGACGCCGACCCCAAGGCCTTTGCCGAGCGCTGCGAGAAAGACCGCCACCATTTCCGCTTCATCGTCTCGCCCGAGGACGCGCCGGAGATGGCCGACCTCAAGGAGTACTCCCGCGAGCTGGTCGGCCAGATGGAAAAAGACCTCGGCACCAAGCTCGACTGGGTCGCCGTCGATCACTGGAACACGCAGCACCCGCACGTCCACATCATCGTGCGCGGCGTCGCCGACGACGGCCAGGATCTCGTCATCTCGCGAGACTACATCAAGGAGGGGATGCGCGCCCGCGCCCAGGACCTGGTCACGCAGGAGCTGGGGCTGCGCAGCGATCTCGATATCCGGCATGCGCTCGAGCGCCAGGTAGAGGCCGAGCGCTGGACGCAGCTCGATCGGCAACTGG
>DATJLY010000272.1:0-2228 GCA_035509095.1 Allostellaceae bacterium
CGGCCGCCTCTTCCGCCGCACGGTCCGCGCGGTCGCGTCCGGTGTCGTCTGTACGTCGTTGTAGATGCTGCGCCAGGACGCATCGGCGCGATAGAACTGCGCGACCAGCTCATGCACGCGCTTGAAGCGATCGGCATGAAAGCTGCTGCCGTTCTGCTTCTCCCAGACGATCTCCTGCGCATATCTCCAACCGGCGGCATCGAAGGCCGCGGCCGTCGCCATGAAGCAACGGAGCGAGCCGAACACCCACATCGACCCGGATGGCCCGAGTGCCGCACGGGCGAGCGGCAACCAGCCATCGACACGCCGATCCCAGGCGAGCGAGGTGTCGCCATAAGGGGGATCGGCGATGATCAGCGCGTAAGGACCGTGTTCAGGCATGACGACACGGCAATCGCCGGTGAGGACCGTCATGGCGCGATCCGCTCGATTTCGGTGGCGAGCGCGGCGATCTCCCGCGCCGCGGAACTGTCGGGGGCGATGTCGGTCGCAAGGCGTCCAGTCCGCGCGGCGTCGGCGAAGACGACGCGCTGACCGATGCGCGTTGCCAGCAGCGGGGGATCGTGATCGGCCAGCGCTGCGGCGGTCTCGCGAGCGATGACCGTGCGCGCGGCACAGCGATTGAGCACGAAGCGCGCGACGAGCTGCGGGCAGAAGATGCGCGCCTCGTCGAGCAGCTTCAGCATCTCGCCCGAGGCCCAGCCATCGAACGGCGAGGGTTGGGCGGGGATCAACACGATATCGGCGGCGAGCAGCGCCGACCGCATCAGGGCAGCGACGCGCGGCGGCCCATCGATGACGATATGATCGGCGTGGCGCGCGAGGTCGGGCGCTTCGCGATGCAGCGTATCGCGGGCCAGGCCGATGATGCCGAAGAGACGGGGCAATCCTTCCCGTGCCCGCTGCTCGGACCAGTCGAGGGCCGAGCCTTGCGGATCGGCGTCGATGACGATGACGCGCTTGCCGTGCAGCGCCCATTGCCCGGCGATGTGCAAAGCCAAGGTGGTCTTGCCGACGCCGCCTTTCTGATTGAGAAGCGCCAGGATCATGGCGTCTCTCCATCATCGGGATCGGAAAACTCGTCGCTGTCCGTAAATCCGCCTTTACGGAAAGCCGTCGTCAGTCGATGTCTTGGTTGCGCGTTTCCTTCATTGCCGAAATTCGGAAACTGGACGGGGTTATCCCCAAATCCTCGTCGCCCATCTTCTATAGATTTAGAGTCTTCTTTAGACTCTTTAGAGTCGCCGGTTTCGGAAGCCGGCCAAAGCGTTAGCTGCGATCCCTGCGCCCGAAATACCGAGAGGGCTGCGCCCGGAATACCGTTATCGGTTGCGCCCGAAATGCCGATACCGGCACATCTTCTCCGCCGTTTATCCACAGGCGTGCCCGCACCGCCGATCTGCTGCGGCGCCGGCCGCATGACGACGATCTCGGCAGCGTCGGGAGAGCGCTCCAGGCCGAGCGCATATCCCGGCAAGGGCTGGCGGCGGACGATGGCGCGGATGTCGAGCGCGAAATCGGAGAAGCGCGCCTGGCTGGCGCTTTTGGCGTGCAGGTGGCGCAACTCGAAGCGCCAGCCCTCGGGTTGCCGGCCGGCGTGTTTGCGCGCCACGCGATAGAGCCAGCGCTCGATACCGCCGGTCAGCCGGAAATAGGCCGGGTCGATCGCCAGGACGAGGCGACGGTCGATGACGCCCTGATAGAACCAGTCGGGCAGGACGAACTCCATGCCCTCG
This sequence comes from Allostellaceae bacterium, assembly GCA_035509095.1. Taxonomy (GTDB): domain Bacteria; phylum Pseudomonadota; class Alphaproteobacteria; order ATCC43930; family CGMCC-115725; genus DATJLY01. Next base: position 1,737 of record DATJLY010000272.1, read on the forward strand.
ACGCGCCCCGAGAGTGTGGCCAGTTCCTCCCATTCGTTGATCCAGGAGAATTGCTGCCGCCGCCAATGCTCGCCGTGGCGGATGGTGGTGCGGATCACGGTCGATTGCAGGCGCGTCAGCGCGCCTTTCAGCAGCCGATAGTTCCGGTTGCCGGTGTCGCGGCCGATCGCGGTGAGAAGCTGGTAGGGCGTGAAGCGGAAGAAGCGCGAGGTCGAGAGGCCGCGATCCTGGGCGGCGAGGATCTGGCTTGCCGCCCAGATCAGCACGTCGGCATCCCAGATGGTCGCCATACCGTGCTCGGGAACGGCATAGACCTGCACTTCGGTGGTGCCGGCCTTGTAGAGGATCGGCTGCACGCGCTTCATTTTTGCGAGGGAGAAGAAAGGGCGCTCCATGAGGTCGCGCTGGTCGCGGGGCGGCACGTCGCCGGCGAGCGCCGCGAACGGGTCGAGGCTCGCCCGCTCATTCCGTCGCCGCTGTGTCGGTTCGCCG
>DATJLY010000273.1:0-2330 GCA_035509095.1 Allostellaceae bacterium
AACTGGCCGCCGCCCGCCGTTGCATAGGTCGCGAGCTTGAAGGGTGTGCCGTCCATCCGTCTCTCTCCCGGGTTCTTGGATCATCGATCCTAATCCCAAAGAGCGGCGCGGCACACCCCCAAGCCGGTCACGCTATTGCACGGTGACGGTGCCCTGCATGCGCGGATGGATGGAGCAGAAATATTTATAGGTGCCGGGCTTGTCGAACGTGAACGAGAAGCTGTCGTCGGTGTCGAGCGCCGAAGATTTGAAGAGCGGCCGATCGGCGGCGCTCACCACCGTGTGCGGCTCGTCATCCTTGTTGGTCCAGGTGATGGTGGTGCCCGCTTTCACGGTCAGATTGTTGGGCCCGAAGGCGAAATCGTCGATCACCACCGCGCCCCGTTCCATCGTCGCGGCGATCCCGTGCCGAGCGAGGAACAAGCCCCCGGCCAGCGCCAGGAGAAGCGTCGCCGCGACCTGCAAGGCAAACCGGCGGCCGAGCCAGAACACGATCATCGCCGCCTCCTCAAGCGAGCGTCGTGTCGGCGAGGCTTGCCGTGCCGGCGGCGATCTCGACATGGCGCAGCCCCAGCATCGATTTCAACTGCTCGGCCGGCACCTTCATCGGGCCGGGGCTCGCGCCGGGCGCGCCGGGTGCCGCTTGCGGAAAGGCGGTCGAATAGGCGGTATGGAAGGTCGCGGTGCCTTCGACCTTCTGGATCACCTGGTGGATATGGCCGTTCAGCACGGTGACCGACCCGAACCGCTTGAGATAGGCGAGCGCCGGCTCGGCATCGTCGGTGCCCCAGCCCCAATCGGGATAGATCGACCATAGCGGCATGTGGGCCATGACGACGATCGGCGTCGACGCGCTCTTGCCCTTCAGATCGTCCTCGAGCCATTCGCGCTGCTCGGCGCCCAGAATCCCCATCCCGCCGGCCTTCAGCCCGACGACATTGACGAGCGCCACGAAATGCACGCCGCCCGCATCAAAGCTGTACCAGCCGCCGGTGCCCTTGGCGCGGCCGAACCGGGCGAAGAATTCCTTGCCGTCGTCGCCGATCGTGTCGTGCTCGCCCGGCACATAGAATGTCTCGAGCTCGGCGCTCTTCATCAATTGCGCCGCGGTGTCGAACTGCTCGGGCTTCGAAAGATGGCTGACATCGCCGGTATGGATCAGGAACGAGGGCGGCGTCCCGCCTTTGACCTTGGCGAGCGCCTCTTTCAAGGTGCCGCCCGGGTCGGGGTTGAGCGGTGTCTTGAAGCCGATATGGGTGTCGCTGATCTGGACGAAGCTCAGGCTGCCCGCGGTCGCGGCCTGGGCCGCGCCGCCAAGCTGCAAGGGGCGCGGCACGCCGCCCGTCACCGTCCACAGCACGCCGGCGCTGCCCCACATCAGGCAGTTCATCACGCGCCGGCGCGACAGCCCGCCTTGTCTCACCTCATCGCTCATGGTCATCTCCTTGGCGACGCGGAAAATCTCGCGTCGCGGGGGGAGACTCCGATGCGGGCGCCGCTATTCGCCGACCGCGCAGAAAAAAACCGGGAATAAAATCGGGCCATGCCGGATCGGGACTCACCCATGGGACCCAATTCCGCCTTCGCCGCGGTGGCGCTGCCGCATCTCGACGCGGCGCACAATCTGGCGCGCTGGCTTACCGGCAGCGCCGAGGAGGCGGAGGACGTGGTGCAGGAGGCGATGGTGCGGGCGCTGACCTATTTCCCGGGGTTCCGGGGCGACAATGCGCGCGCCTGGATCCTGCAGATCGTCCGCAACGCGGCCTATGCGGCGCTGAAGGCGCGCGCGCAGCGCAAGGCGGTGCCGCTTGCCGAGGACGCCGAGGACGGGGGCGCGCCGCCGCTCGCCGATCCGGGCGACGATCCCGAGCGGGCGCTCATCCGCACGCGCGAGCGCAAGCGGCTCGACACTCTGCTCGACCGCCTGCCGGTCGAGCTGCGCGAGGCCCTGGTGCTGCGCGAGCTCGAGGAGATGTCCTATCGCGACATCGCGCGCGTCACCGGCACGCCGATCGGCACCGTGATGTCGCGTCTGTGGCGCGCTCGCCGGATGCTGCTCCGCGCGGCAGGAAAGGGAATGGCGCCATGAGCGATCCCGATTGCGGCCAGGCGATGCTGCTCCAAGCGGAGTTCGACGGCGAGCTCGATGCCGCGCAATCGGTGGCGCTCGCCGCCCATCGCGAGACCTGCGCGCGGTGCCGCGAGGACTGGGCGGCGCTTGCCGCGACGCGCGCGGCGCTCACGGCGGACGCGACATATCACGCGGCGCCCGCGGCGCTGCGCCGATCGCTCGAGGCGCGGCTTGGCGCCGCGTCGCCGCCGACGCCGCG
>DATJLY010000274.1:0-8029 GCA_035509095.1 Allostellaceae bacterium
GGTCGAGCGCGCCAACGACCCGGCCAAGGTTCGGGACATATGGCGGGGCCTTGCCGGGCAAGGGGTGACCAAGCTGGGCTTCGATCCCGACGAAGGCGGCTTGCGCGAAATCCTGCTCGTGTTCGAGGAATTGGGGCGCGCATCCTGTCCCGCGCCGCTGCTCGGCGCCGTCATCGTAAGCCTGCTCGCGCGCGAACGTCGCAATTCAGCCGACGCGCTCGCGCGCCTCGCCGAGGCGCTCCATGGTGGGACGGCCGCAGCCGCGATCGCCTTCGGCGCAGCCGATGGCGATGGTGCGGCCGGTTCACCGGCGTTCACAGGCGAGGCGGTAAGCGGCCGAGCCGCCTTTGTCGAAGATGGCGCGGTCGCGAGCCATTACGTCCTCTTCACCGCCACGCCGCCCGGTGTCGCCATCGTCGATGCCGGCGCTGCCGGCATGAACGTCACGCCGACACCGGGCCTCGCGGTGCCGCCCCTCAGCGAGCTTTCGCTGAGCGGCGTCAAGGCGCAGCGCGTCGAGGTAACGCCGGCGCGGCTTGGCGAGCTCGCACAGGTCGCACGGCTCTGCACGGCGGCGCGCGCGCTGGGCGCGGCACAGCGCGGATTCGAGCTGGCTCTCGACCACGCCAAGATGCGCCGTCAATTCGGCCAGCTCATCGGCCAGTTCCAAGCGATCCAGCACAAGCTTGCCGATTGCCTGACCCGTCTCGACGGGGCACGCCTGACGCTCGACGCGGCCGCTACCCTGTTCGATCGCGGGATGCCGGACTGGCGCATCTTCGCCGCCGCGTCGTTGGCCTATGCCGGGCCGGCCTTGCGGCAGGTGGTGCTCGAATCCCACCACACGATGGGCGCCATCGGCTATGCCGAGGAGCACGAGATGCCGCGCCATTTCCGGCGCATCCATGCCGATCTCGCGCGGTTCGGCGGCGCGCCGCGCGCCCGGGCGGAACTGGCGGACTATCTGCTCGGACCTGCCGCGGCGACGGGAGGCACGCCATGACGACATTGCCGGCCTTTGACCTCGATCCCGCCGTCGGCGCGTTCCGGCGCGAGATACGCGACTGGCTTGCCATCAATTGGCATGGCGAACGCGAGGCGATGCACAAAAAGCGGCCGTTCAAAGACCGCGGCTGGGACCCCGAATTTTCGCGCCTCGTCGGCCGGCAAGGCTGGATCGGCCTTGGCTGGCCCAAGGAGTTCGGCGGTCAGGCGCGCAGCCCGGCCGAGCAACTGGCCTTTGTCGAAGAGATGGAATATGCGCATGCCCCGCGCAGCCATCTCGTCGGCGAGACGATCGTCGGTCCAGCGCTGATCCGCCACGGCACGAAAGAGCAGCAGGCGAAATATCTTCCCGCGATCCTGCGCGGCGAGATGACCTTCGGCCTCGGCTATAGCGAGCCGGAGGCGGGCTCCGATCTCGCCGGGCTCCGGACGCGCGCGGTTCGCGACGGCGACGATTGGGTCATCACCGGCCAGAAACTCTGGTCGACCGGCGGCGACAAGGCCGAGCATGTCTGGCTCGCCGTCCGGACCGATCCCGACGCCAAGCCCAAGCATGCCGGCATCAGCGTGTTCATCGTGTCGCTGAGATCGCCCGGGATCACGATCCGCCCCAGCATCGCGATGTACGGCAAGACCTTCTCCGCGACCTTCTACGACGATGTCCGCGTGCCGGGCGATGCGATGGTCGGCGCCGTGAATAATGGCTGGAAGGTGATCACCGACGCGCTTGCGTCCGAGCGCGTGATGATCGGCGGCCTCGTCGCGCTGTTGCAGCATGCGCTCGACCGCCTCACCGACTACGTGAAGCATGCCGAAGTGGGCGGCCGTCCCTTACGCAATGACGCGGTTATCCGCGACCGCATCGGTGCGCTCGCGGCGGATATCGAGGTAGCGCGGCAATTCGCCATCCGCAACGCGCGCCTTCTGGAAGAGGGGCGCACGCCTCTTTACGAAGCCGCGATGACGAAAGTGTTCGCCGGCGAGCTGCAAGAGCGGCTGGGCGAGGCGATGCTCGACATCTTGGGCACCGGCGGTCTCCTTTCCGAGGACGCGTCATCGGCGCCGATCGGCGAGATGGAACAGGTGCTGCGCCACGCGATCATGGGCGTCATCGGTGGCGGCACCGCCGAGATTCAGCGCAACGTCATCGCTATCCGCGGCCTTTCCCTGCCGCGATAAGCGCTCTAGTCCCCGATGATCGTCCCGTCGAGCGGCACGAAGCTTTTGCCGTCGAAGCGCGCGAGTTGGCCCTGCCTCAGAAGCCGATGATCGGTGGGGCTCGTGTTGTAGGTGATGCCGGGAATGAGCATCGGCGCCGCGAGGGACTTGAGTGACAGTGCCTGTCGCATGATGTTCTCGCGCGAGAGATCAGTGCCGCACCGCCTCAGGATCTGGGTCATCGTCCAACCTAGGCCGTAGGCCGAAAACGCCGCGCCATCCGACCGGTCGACGCTCTTATTGTATTTGGCCATCCAAGCGTTCCAGTCCGCTATGTCCGCATCCCCCTTCCAACGCGGGTCGGAGGGGTCCTTGAATTGCTGGATGGTGATGACGCCGACCGCCTTGTCGACTCCGGCCGGCTTCAGGGTGAAGCCGATGCTGGAATTGGGGTTGTCGAGAAAGATTCGCGGCTTCCAGCCAAGCTCGGAAATCTTGCGCAGCGCCTGTCCGATCGGTCTCGGATAGGCGAATAGGAAAACGGTGTCCGCCCCGGAGCCGTGAAGGTCGAGGATCTGCGAATCCACCGTCGGGTCCGTCGTCTCATAGCTCAGCGATTTGACGATCATCGATTTCGCCCGATCGCCCAGGCCTTCCTCCAGCCCGCGGAGGTAATCCTTGCCGAAATCGTCATTCTGATAAAGCACGGCAATGCGCGCGTTGGGCTGCGTCTTCAGGATGTAGCGCGCGTATATATGCGCTTCGGTCACGTAGTCCATGAGGGACGGAATCGACCAGGGATAGAGGCTCGGCTGGTTCCACTTGGCGGCGCCCGACGCGATCATAAGCTGGGGCACCTTGTTGTCGTTGAGATATTTGACGACTGCCGACTGGGTCGCGGTGCCAAGCGCGCGGTAGGTGAAGGCAACCTGGTCCACTTCGACAAGCCGCCGGGTCTGCTCCACCGTCTTCGCGGGATTGAGCCCATCATCGACGCTGATGAAATCGATCTTGCGCCCGTTCACGCCACCCTGATCATTGACCATGGCAAAGTAGGCGCGATCCGAAACGCCGACCGTGCTCGCGGCCGACGCGGGACCGCTATAGGGCATCGTCTGGCCGATCTTGATCTCGGCGCCTGTGACGCCGGGAGTGTCGCCCGCGGCGAGACCGATCTTGGGACCAAGAAGGATCACGCATTCGACGGCCAGAACAGCGAAGAGATCACGGCGGCGCTTCGACATCCTTGCATCCTTTCGACCCATCTGTTGTTGCCGCGGACACGCGCTCCAGCGTCACCCGCGGCCCAGGAATTTCATCCCGATCGGCAGGACAAAGGCCTCCATCAGGTTGGTCTCGTCCGGCAGCCGCGCGATCAGCAGCGCGATCTCGGCGATCTCTTCGGCCTTCATCACCTCGGTCGGCGGCCGCGGGGGCTGATTGCCCGCAAGATGGCTTTCGGTCTGGCCGGGATCGATGATCGAGACGGTGATGCCGTGCTCGCGCCCGTCGAGCGCCATGGACTGGGTCAGGCCGTGCAAGCCGAACTTGGCGGCGGCATAGCCGAGCGTGTGTGGCCGCGGCCGGCGCGACGAGATGCTGCCCATGTTGATGATGCGGCCGCGCTTTTGCTTCACCATGATCCGCATCGCCTCGCGGCCGCACAGGAACGGGCCGGTCAGCATCGTGTCGATCGAACGCTGCCAATCGGCCAAGGTCAGATCGACGGTCGGAATGTGGTCGGCGAGGCCCGCATTGTTGACGAGGATGTCGACGCGGCCGAATTCGGCCATGGTACGCTCGAACAGCCGCACGACGTGCGGCTCGCTGGTGACATCCGTCTGGCACGCCATCGCGGTGCCGCCCTTGGCGTTGATCTCGGCCGCGATCGCCTCCAGCTTGTCGGCCGACCGGGCCGCCAGCACGGTCTTGATCCCGGCATCGGCGAATTTGCGGGCGATTGCCGCGCCGATACCGGAACTCGCGCCCGTGACGATTGCGACGCGCTCGGTCATGTCTTTCATCGGTGCTCGCTCCTTGCCGTCCATGCGGGATCGATCGGCGATGGCGGAACCCCGCCCGCTTCGATCGCTTCGCCGGCGCTAAGGCACAAATCCTCGCGGTATCGGTCGGCGACGATCTGCACGCCGACGGGCGCGGAGCCGACCAGCCCCGTCGCCACGGCGAGCGCCGGCACGCCGATGATCGGCAGGCCAGTCTGCGTCAATTGCGCGAGGCCAACGCGCCGACACCCTTCCTCGCCTTGCAGGTCGAGATCGTCGGGAAATGGCAATTCCCCCGACACTGGAAGCAGCAGGACCGGATGCCTGGCGAACAGCAGCCGCCATTCGCGCGTCAGGCTCGCGCGGCGAACGAGCGATCGCGAAATCACGTCCGGCGGCAGCGTCTCGACCCTCCCGCGCACCGCGGCAAGGACGGCGAGCGCGCCGGGATCGCCCTCGCGCGTGACCGCGTCGGCGAATCCTGCGAAACCGTCGCCGAGCCACAGATTCTGCTGCAATTCGGACGCCTCGCGCAGGCCCGGCACGTCGTCTATCTCGTCGACGGTCCAGCCGGCGTTGGAAAGACGCCGCGCCGCGTCGCGCAAGGCGGCTTCCACTTCCTTCACGATCGCGAGGCCGCCTGGGCGAAGGCACAGCGCCGCGTGTCGGGGCGCTGCGGGCCCTTCGAGCGGCGCCGGCGTCCACCAGGGATCGCGCGGATCGGGCGCCGCCATGGCCGCAAGCCCTGCGCGAAGATCGGCGATGGTGCGGCCAATCGGTCCCGAAACGGCCATGAGCTGGCCGCCTATACCGCGCTCCGGCCCGCTCGCGTTCAAGGCCGCGACGCGGCCCAGTGTCGGGCGCAATCCGTGGACGCCGCAGGCATAGGCCGGGTAACGGATCGATCCGCCGATATCCGTCCCGTGGGCGAGATGCCCGATCCCTGCTGATACCGCCGCGGCCGCGCCGCCCGACGAGCCGCCGGGCGTCAACGACTTGTCGCGCGGGTTCCAGGTGTTCCCGTGGAGCAGGTTGCTGGTGAACCAGCGCAACGCGAAGGCGGGCGAATTGGTGCGTCCCAGAATGACCGCGCCGGCCCGCATCAAATTGTCGACCACGGGGCTGTTGGTCTTTGCCATCAGGTCCTTTTGCAGCCGCGTCCCGTTGGTGGTGGCGAAGCCCGCCTGGTCGACGATGATCTTTACCGTCACGGGCACGCCGGCGAGCGGCCCCGGGTCTTCCCCGCGCGCGATCCTGAGATCGACCGCGTCGGCCTGGGCGCGCACATCTTCCGGCCGGTGATCAACGACGGCATTGATCGCGGGATTGACAGCATCGAGTCGCGCCAGAGCGGCCTCGGCGGCTTCCCGCGCCGAGACCTTGCGCGCCCGCACGAGCCGCGCGAGCTCGGTCGCCGAAAGTCGCCAAAGGTCGGTCATGATGCCTCCGTTCAGAGCGGCTTGTCCGCGCTTTCCGCCCACTTCGCCATAAGCTCGTTCGCGGGAAGCGACTGGTCGAGCATCTTGCGCGCCTCGGCGACGCCCGCGACCGGAAGTCCTGTCGGATCGAGGAGACCAAGCTGCACGAGGATGCTCGCCTGGTCCCAGTAGATATGCTCGTGATAGAGCTTGTCGCCTTGGAACTTGGCGATGACAATGGTCGGGATCTCGACCGTCTTGCCGGTCGGTGCCACGCCGGGCAGAAGATAATCGATCTCGGTGTCGTGCACGAAGGTCGTGACGAACTCGAGCACGACCGTGTCGGCGCCGACCGTCTCGGAAAGATAGGTGTTGCGCCGCTGTTCCGGCAGCTTCGGGATGAAGTGGTATTTGTAAAACCGCTTCAGCATGTCGTGCCCGACGCCGCCCGTGAGCGTCGGCACGTGATTGACGTAGGGCGTGTCGATCATCGTCGCCATGGTGGCGTCCGCGTCGTGGGTCACGAATTCCTCGCGCAGATGCGCGTAAAGGAGCCGCGCCAGATCGTAATGCGGGCCGATTGCCGGCCGGAGCGTGCCCAGGCTGCGGGTATGGGCAAGGCTTGCGGCGTGTGGCTCGAATTCGGCGGCGAGCCGGTCGAAGAACCGCGCGCCGCATCCCGGATATTCGTAAAGCCGCAGGAAGGTCAGGTTCGGCACCAACGCGCGTAGAGCGGTAAGATCCGCGCCATCGCTGAGATCAGGCGCCGCGAGATGGACCGCGACGGGGCATCGGCAGCGCGCGACCAACGAGGCCATACCAGGGGCAAGGCCGTGCAGGACGACGGCGCCGATCGCGCCGCCTTCGGCAAGAGCGACCGCGGACTTGGCGCTGGCCCCAAGTGCGATGGCGCCAATGCCGGCGCCTTCCTTCAGCCGGCGACGCAACACGTCGAAGGCCGGCGCAACCGCCTTCTCGCCGCAAGCGATGACGCAATATCCGTCGCGCGCGAGGCGGTCGTACCAGGCGACGGTGCCATCCGCCATCTCCTCATCGCCCGGAAGAAGCAGAAGCCCGGCCGATGCTCCCGGTCCGGCCGGCGCGACATAGGCGGGGCTTCCCGCGATCTCGATCCAGGTTCCGAGTGGCTCGTTCTTTTGTGTCACGGTCGGCATGGCGGTCACCCCCGATGCGCCAAAGCGGGTTCTAGCGCGCCCCGCGATGAGTGTCGCACGATACGCCGAATCCGGCGATAATCTTCCCCGTAAAACATCTTGCGGAGGATCGCCATGGACAAGGTCACGCCCCGGTACAATTCGGGAATTCAGCGGTCCAAAGGCATCCTCGAGCTTGCGGCGGCCCTTTACGATACGTCGCTGTCCCGGCTGGTCACCCGTGGCGGAACCGCGGTGCCGCAGATCAACTCGCGCCTTGGCGCCGGGATATCGCTGCGGCTCGACACCCAGATGGTCACGCCGACGGACGGCGAATTGGCGCTTTCGTTCGGCGTCGACGGGTTGCGCCGCAATCTCATGCAGGTGGCCGAGAAGCAGCTCTCGCTGGTTTGGGTCAATCCCAACGCCTCGCTCGCGCTGGCCTATAAGGGCTGCGCGCCGTTTCCGGGGCCGCTGCCGCTGCGCGCCATTGCGGTTTTTCCATCCTGGGACGCGACTGTCATCGCGGTCCATGAATCGACCGGCATCACGTCGCTCGAGCAGATTCGCGAGCGGCGCATTCCTTTGCGCGTGACGACCCGCGAGACGATCAAGCCGCCCTTTGACGAAGACGCGACAATGTTCGCCGTCAATACGATCATCAATGCCGCCGGTTTCTCGCTCGACGATATCTGCGCTTGGGGCGGGTCGGTGCAGGCGGTCCCACGGCCAAGCCATCCCGACCGGTCCGACGCAATCCGCAAGGGCGCGATCGACGCGATCTTCGATGAAGGCGTCTTGAGCTGGGGACAATTCGCGCTCGAGCGCGGCTTCAGGATCCTGCCGGTCGAAGGCGCCGTACGCGAACGGGTGATGGCCGCCGGCTATGACATGATCACGCTGACGCCAGGGCGCATCCCGGGCCTCAAAGCGCCGGTATCGTCGGTCGATTTCTCCGGCTGGCCGATGATCGTCCACGCCGACATGGCGGATGACGTGGCCTATGCGCTGTGCGAGGCGATCGAGGCGCGAAAGCTCGCCATACCGACCGACAATTTCCGACCCTTGGACCTCACTCAGCTCTGCACGATCGATGAGGAAACACCACGTGGCGCGCCGCTACATCCCGGCGCCGAGCGTTTTTATCGCGAGCGCGGCTATCTGCGCCGATAGCGCGGCTCAGGCTTCGGGTTCGAGCGCCACGAGGATCTGGTCGTCTTCGATCTTCACGGGCAACACCTGCAGATCGACGGTGCAGGGATCGCCCACCGCCTTGCCGGTGCGGATATCG
>DATJLY010000275.1:0-7442 GCA_035509095.1 Allostellaceae bacterium
CACGCTTTCGGCGACACAAAAGGCGAACGGCTCGCCGATGTGACGGACGCGGGTCTTGGCGAGCGCGGGGCGCGGCGCCGTCTTCCATGGCGTCCCATCCTTGTTGGTCGCGGCGAACGGGCTTTTAAGGGGCTGATACCCCGCGGCTTCGAGGTCGGCCTGAACCCACACGCCCAGAACGCCCGGCATTTTCCGCGCGGCTTCGAGGTCAAGCCGGCGGATGATCCCGTGCGCGACGGGGCTCCGCACCATCACGGCATAGGCTTGGCCCGGCATGTTGACATCGTCGGTGTAATGGCCTTCGCCGCGCAGAAGCTTCGGGTCTTCCTTGCGCGTCACGCTCTGGCCGACGCCGAATTTCACCATCGCCGGATCGATTGCGTCCTTGAGCGTATCCATCGCCACGTGCCTCTTGCCTTCGGTTGGCTCCAACCATAACGGACGGGACGCGGAAGGGACAACTGGTCCCCTTCCGCCCTTTGGGCGCAGGATAAGCCGCCACCGTTACCGTTGCAGGCGCCGCATGGCAGCGTCGATCCCATCGAGGGTCAGCGGGAACATGCGGCCCTCCATGAGCGTGCGGATACGGGCGATCGAGTCCGTGTTCTGCCAGTACCGTTCCGGCACCGGATTGAGCCATACCGCCTTGGGATAGGTCAGGGTGAGGCGCTGCATCCAGGTCTCGCCGGACTCGGCGTTCCAATGCTCGACGCTGCCCCCAGGGTCGGTGATCTCATAGGGCGCCATGGTCGCGTCGCCGACCAGGATCAGCTTCCAGCCCTGGTCATAGGTGTGGAGAAGCTCCATCGTTGGCGTGCGCTCGCGATGGCGGCGCCGCGAATCCTTCCACACATACTCGTAAGGGCAGTTGTGGAAGTAGAAATGCTCGAGCCGCTTGAACTCCGATCGCGCGGCGGAGAAGAGCTCCTCGCACGCCCGGATGTGCCCGTCCATCGAGCCGCCGATATCGAGCAGCAGCAGCACCTTGACGGCGTTGTGCCGTTCGGCCACGAGACGCAGCTCGAGCCAGCCCGCGTTCTTGGCGGTCGCGCGGACCGTATCGTCGAGGTCGAGTGTCTCGGCGGCGCCGGTCCGCGCGAAATGCCGAAGCCGCCGCAAGGCGAGCTTGATGTTGCGCGTGCCGAGCTCGACATCGCCGTCGAGATTCTTGAAGTCGCGCTTGTCCCAGACCTTGACGGCGCGGCGGTGGCGTCCTTCCTCCTGGCCGATCCGCACGCCCTCCGGGTTGTAGCCGTGGGCGCCATAGGGCGACTTTCCGGCGGTGCCCACCCATTTCGAGCCGCCCTCGTGACGCTCTTTTTGCTCGGCGAGCCGCTGGCGCAACGTATCGAGCAGCTTTTCGAGGCCGCCCATCGCCTCGATCTGCTGCTTTTCCTCTTCGGTCAGAAGCTGGTCTGCGAGTTTTTTGAGCCAGTCGGCGGGGATGTCGATGCCGTCGGCCAATTCCTCAAGCCCTTTGAAGACCTGGCCGAACACGCGGTCGAACTTGTCGATGTTGCGCTCGTCTTTGACGAGACAGGTGCGGGAGAGATAATAGAACTCGTCGACGCTGTAGCCCGCGACCGACTTCCGCATCGCTTCGAGCAAGGTGAGATATTCTCTCAGCGAGACCGGCACCCGCGCCCGTTTCAGCTCGAGGAAAAAGCCCGCGAACATCAGCCAAGCCCGTCATTGCCGGGCTTGGCCCGGCAATCCATGGGCCACCGAGTCAAGCCCGGTGGCGACGGAAATGATTGCGACCTCACGTAATCGCAATACATCAGGCGCCGCCGCGCTCGCGCCGATTGAGGAACGCCAGCCGCTCGAACAACTGTACATCCTGTTCGTTCTTGAGGAGCGCACCGTGAAGCGGCGGGATCAGCTTTGCGGGATCGCGCGTGCGCAGCACTTCGGGGCTTATATCCTCGACGAGCAGCAGCTTGATCCAGTCGATGAGCTCCGAGGTCGACGGCTTCTTCTTGAGGCCCGGCACGTCGCGGATCTCGTAAAAGACGGAAAGCGCCTCCTTCAGCAGCGCCTGTTTCAAACCGGGATGATGCACCTCGACGATGCGGGTCATGGTCTCGCGATCGGGGAAGCGGATGTAATGGAAGAAGCAGCGGCGCAGAAACGCGTCCGGCAACTCCTTCTCGTTGTTGGAGGTGATGAGCACGATCGGCCGCTGGCGCGCGACCACGGTCTGCCGCGTCTCATAGACATAGAATTCCATCCGATCGAGCTCCAGGAGAAGGTCGTTCGGGAACTCGATATCGGCCTTGTCGATCTCGTCGATGAGCAGCACCGGGCGCTCCTCGGCGGTGAAGGCGTCCCACAATTTGCCGCGCGAGATGTAGTTGGCGATGTCGTGGACCCGCGCTTCGCCAAGCTGCCCGTCGCGCAGGCGCGCGACGGCGTCATATTCGTAAAGCCCTTGCTGCGCCTTGGTGGTGGACTTGATGTGCCAGGTGATGAGCGGACGGTTCAGCGCCTTGGCGATCTCGTGCGCGAGGATGGTCTTGCCGGTGCCGGGCTCCCCCTTGACGAGCAGCGGCCGCTCAAGCGCGATCGCGGCATTCACCGCGACGCGCAGATCCTCGGTCGCGATATAGGATTCCGTGCCCTCGAACCGCACCCGATGCCTCCCACGTTTGCGCGAGCGTGGATTAGCGGATCGGCGATTGCCGCGCCAGACACGCGGGGAACGCTGGCATCAGACGAGACATCGCAGGTGCAGCGTCAGCGCCAACTGACGCTTCCTTTGGCGCAATCTTGTTCCGGACCGTTTTGACGGTGTAACGCCTCGATTCCAAAAGGAATCCGAATCGTCATGGCAACGAAACATCGTTGCCGCGATCTTGTGGTACCATCAGAAATGTGGGAATCTCGCTTATTGGGGTGTCCATTGGATGATGCACGACAAAGGCTTTGTGATCCAATTGCTGTTTGACCAACGCCTCGACGGGCGGTTTCATGTCCATAGCCCCGACGTTCCCGGCTTGCATCTCGCTGGCGACGACTTGGAGGCGATCCGCGCCGATATCAACCCGATCTTGACCGACATTCTCCTTCATAACGCGAAGATGGTTGTGGACGAGATCGAGTGGCATCCGAGCCTTGAGGACGTCGTGCGGCGCATGACGGTGCCGACCCCTCCACCCGATGAGCCTCCCGCCAAGACAAATTATCTTTTGATCATTGGCCACGCCGCCTAACAGGGCTCCGAGCCTTCCAAAATCGGAAATCGTCAAAAGGCTTACCGCCGATCCGTGGCGTTGCAGCCAGGTGATCCAACGGTCGGTAACCTCGCTTTGGCGCACCCAGTTCGGATTTTATTTCAGCGTCCCTGACGATTGCTCGGAAGCTGATTTCGAAGACATCATGGCCGACATCAGAAGGCACGGCAGAACACGGAATGTTTAGCGGCGTTTGAGCCCTGTTCGATTGTCGGGAAGGGCGGCTTCAGATAGTCTCTTGATATCGTACGCTAAACACACCATATCGCGTACGACATATGGTTGGCCGACCGCGGCGCGATTCCGGATGGCGGAAGGGCGATCCTGCTCGGCGCGGACGTGCATGCGGTTTTGTGGGTAGATAGGGCGCGGCGCCGAATGGCGCAGCGATTATCAATTGTCGCGTTTCCGGGGAGGTGGCCATGGACAAAGGCTGGAAATGGCAGGTCGGCGATGTCGAGATCAGCCGCATCGCCGAGTTCGAGCTGCCGATGTTCGACCCGGCCTTCATCTATCCCTCGCTCGGCGCCGAGCGCCTGGCGCTGCATCGTCCCTGGCTCGAGCCGCGCCTTCTCGATCCGGCGAGCGGCCGACTCGTCATCTCGATCCATTGCTTCGTCGTGAAGACGCGCCGCCACACGATCCTGGTCGATGCGTGCAGCGGCAACGACAAGGAGCGGCCCTCGCGCCCGCTGTTCCATCGGCAGCAGCGCCCTTGGCTCGAACGGCTCGCCGATGCGGGCTTCCGGCCCGAGCAGATCGATGTCGTGCTGTGCACCCATCTCCATATCGACCATGTCGGCTGGAACACGCGGCTCGTGAATGGACGCTGGGTCCCGACCTTCCCGAACGCCCGCTATCTCATCACGCGCGCCGAATGGGACCATTGGCAGGATGAAGAGCGCCGCAAGGCCTATGCGCCCGACGACCATATCGGCGACAGCGTGCTGCCGATCATCGCCGCCGGCCAGACCGAGTTCGTGGCGATGGATCATGCCATCGACGACGAAGCGTGGGTCGAGCCGACGCCGGGCCACACGCCCGGCCATGTCTGCGTCCGGGTGCGGTCGAACGGGCAGGAAGCGGTGATGAGCGGCGACCTCATGCACACGGCGGTGCAATGCGCGGAGCCGGAAGTGAGCAGCTGCTTCTGCGTCGACCCGGATTTGTCCGCCCGCACGCGGCGCGGTTTCCTCGAGCGCTTCGCCGGGCGGCCGACCATCGTGCTGCCGGCGCATTTCCCGACCCCGTCGGGCGGCTTCGTCGAGCCTCAAGGCACCGGCTTCCGGTTCCGCTTCGACGGCTGACCCGCCTCAGCGATAGCCCCACAGGCCGCGCCGCGACGACCGCGCCGCGTTCTGCGCCCCGAGATAATTGTAGCTCGATCTCGTGTCGGCGAGCGCCAGGCCCTCGGACACCAGCAGCCCGCCAAGATCGACGCCGGCGCCGTCGCGGCAGACATAGCCGGGATCGCCGCGCTGACCGGCGGGGACGGTGCATTTGACGTTGCCGGCTTTGACGAGCCGCGCCGCCACCGCCGCGCGCGCCCCGTCGTCGCAGGCGGCCATGGCGCCGCTGCCGCACCGGTCGCGCGGGTCGGGCGGACGCACCCCGAAGAGATGCACCGGCAGGCCCGCGACGTCGAAGCCTTTGTCCGCCATGGCGGGCGTAAAGGGCCTCGACGATGCCGCCGCCGGCAGGCTTGGCGCGGGGCGAAGGTCGGGCTTCAAGGTGGCGACCCTCCCGTTCATCTGGTGCAGGGTCACGGTCGGGATCGGCAGCGCCGCGTCGTCATTGATGGTGTGGACATTGTGCTCGCCGACCGCGACGGTCGGCAGGTCCGGGGCTTTTGGCACGACCGGCGCCGGCGGCACGACAGCGCTTGCCGTCGGGGCGGGGGCCGGGGCCGGAACTGGCGCCGGGACCGGTGGCGCGGGCGGAATGGCGACGATCGCGAGCGGCGCCGTGGCGCTCGGCTCGGGCGCCGCGTGGTGCAGCCACATGCCGCCGCCAATTCCGATCGCGAGCCCAAGAAGCGCGGCGGAGCCAAGGTAAGGTGTCCGCATGGGGAAAGCCTAACATCGCCGCGCCGGCCCCGCCACCTGCCCAGAGGGGACAGAATTTACCCTTGACACGAGGCGCCCCATCGCCACAACTCGCCTGAGGGTGGGCAACCACGCTCGAGGTTTCATCTCATGGGTGGCTTAAGTCTTTGGCACTGGCTGGTGGTCATCGCCGTGGTCGCGGTGTTGTTCGGCGGCAAGGGCAAGATTTCCGGTGTCATGGGCGACTTTGCCAAGGGTATCAAGGCCTTCAAGTCTGGCATGAAGGACGAGGAAGACGCCGCCGAGCCGCCGGCGCAGGTATCCCCGCCGCAGCCTCAACCCAAGGTCGCCGCGACGACCGCCGCCGGCGAACAGCCGGCGCATGACCACAGCTGAACCACGGCTGCGCTATTCCAAAACTGTCGCGGCGCTTCCCGCGACGGTTCCGTTCGTGCCGCCCGAGGCGCTCGAGCGGCGCATCGGCCATACCCTGAAACTTAGGATCGGGGCCAACGAAAGCGCATTCGGCCCCTCGCCAAAGGCGATCGCGGCCATTCGCGCCGGCGCCGAACGGGCGAACTGGTATTGCGATCCCGAAGGGTTTGTCCTGCGCACGGCGCTCGCCCGCCATCACGGCGTCCGCTACGAGAATATCGGCCTCGGCATCGGCATCGACGATCTGTTGGGGCTGATCGTGCGGGCCTTGATCGATCCCGGCGATCCGGTCGTCATGTCGCACGGCGCCTATCCGACCTTCGCCTTCCATGTCAGCGGGTTCGGCGGACGGTTCGTGCATGTGCCCTATCGCAACGACCGCAACGACGGCGAAGCGCTGGTCGCAGCGGCGCGGCAAAGCGGGAGCCGCCTCGTCTATCTCTCCAATCCCGACAATCCGACCGGAAGCTGGATCGATGCGGCCGAGCAGAAGCGCGTCATCGATCTGTTGCCGTCGGGCACGGTGCTGATCCTCGATGAGGCCTATAGCGATTTCGCGCCGCCCGGCACCTTGCCGGAGATCGATCCCGAGGACCCGCGCGTCATCAGGCTGCGCACCTTTTCGAAGGCGCACGGCATGGCCGGCATGCGGATCGGCTATGCGATCGCGCCTGCCGAAATCGTCGCGACCTTTGACAAGATCCGTCACCATTTCGGGGTGACCCGGCTGTCGCAGGAGGCGGCGCTCGCCTCGCTCGGCGATCCGGGCTTCATCGCCGACGTCGTGCGCCAAGTCGCGGCGGGCCGCGCGCATCTCGCCGAGATCGCCCAATGCTTGCAGCTCAGGGCGCTGCCCTCCGCGACCAATTTCGTCGCCATCGATGTTGGCAGCGGCGCGCGCGCCCGCGCGACGCTGGCGCTCCTCCTCGAGGAGGAAGCGTGTTTCCTGCGGATGCCGGGCGTCGCGCCGCTCGACCGGCTCATCCGCGTAACGGTCGGCACCGAGGCCGAGCGGCAGGGATTTGCCGAGGCGCTCGCGCGCGTGGTGCCGAAGCTGCCGGCGTGATAAGGCTAGCGCCCTAACTCTCCAGAACCAAAGGCGGGGCCATGACCGAACGTTTCAAGACGCTCTCCGAAACCGAGATGACGCCCGAGCAGAAGCGCCTCGTGCAGGCGATCATCTCCGGGCCGCGCAAGGCGATGCGCGGCGGCCCGTTCCAGGCTTTCCTGCGCTCGCCCGAGCTTGGCGACATCGCGCAGCAATTCGGCGCCCATGTCCGCTACAAGAGCGTGCTGCCGGACACGCTGAAGGAGCTGGCGATCCTCGTCACGGCGCGGCATTGGACCGCGCAATATGAATGGGTCGCCCATCGCCGCATGGGCGAAGAGGCGGGGCTGTCACCCGCGATCGCGGATGCGATCGCCGAAGGCCGCAGGCCTGATCGCCTGTCGGCCGACGAGGCGATGATCTACGACTTTGCGACCGAGCTGTTGCGCACTGCCGAGGTCAGCGACAAGAACTTCGACGCGGTGAAGGCGAAATTCGGCGAGCGCGGCGTGGTCGAGCTGACCCTAACCCTTGGTTACTACTCGACCGTGTCGATGATCCTCAACGTCCACCGCCATCCGATCCCGGCGGATGCGAAGCCGCTGCCGCCGCTGAAGCGATAGCTCAGGCGTTGGCGCGGGCGATGGTCGCGGTCGTGCTGTGGCCCGGCACCAGCTCGGC
>DATJLY010000276.1:0-6272 GCA_035509095.1 Allostellaceae bacterium
GGGCAATTGACGTCGAGCATGATGTCGACGTCGTCGCCGGCGGCCTCGCGGGCGGCGCGCACGCACTCGACGTCGATCTCGTGCAGCTTGAGGCGGCGGAACCCGCTGCGCAGCGCCCGCCCGACGTTCTCGCGGACGAGCTCGGGATTGCCGTAGCGCGTCAGGCTGGCGTAGCTCGGGATCGCGGTCGCGTCGCTGCCGCCGAGGAGCTGATGGACCGGCTGCTTGGCGATCTTGCCGGCGATGTCCCACAACGCGATGTCGATCGCCGACAGACCGTAGATGAAGGCGCCGCTGCGCCCGAAGATGTGGAACTTCTTCTGCAGCTCGAGGCCGAGCTTTCGGATCTGCGCGACGTCGCGGCCGATGCATTCGGGCGCCAGGATGGCGTCGATCGCGACCTTGACGGCCGGAATCGCCGTGAAGCCGAAGGTTTCGCCCCAGCCGACGATGCCGGTGTCGGTCGTCACCGCGACGACCAGCGAGTCGACGGTCTGCTGACCCGCCTTGCCCCAGGCGCCGGTTCCCGGCGGTCCGCCGGTCGTGAAGGGGATGCGGAGCGGTATCGACTCGATCCGGGCGATCTTCATGACGTCCTCTTGCCCACGGGCTGCGACGGAGAGCGGACGGCGGTTTGCGAGCGGTCGGCGATGCGCGCGGTCCTGCTGCCGTTCCCTCGTCGGCATCACGGGCTGTTGCCCTAGAGTTGCGTTGGGCTCAGGGGAGTGTCGATTAGACGAAGGTGTCGCCGACTCGCGCGGGCGCGCGGTATCCGCTCGCCCGTGGCATGACGCGCACCGATACCAAGGTCCAATGGATCGTCCTGCGCGCCCGGTCCACTTGCCGGTCGCGCTGTCGCTCCCACGAGCATGAACCCTGACGGGATGGTTCGCCGGCTCGCCGCGACAGGGCGCGCATCCACGGACGAGCGCGATCTCCATTGCGGCCGGGTGGACCTGGCCTACCCGCCACAGGAGGGCACCCATGTACGACAGCGAACCCGCCAAGCAGTTTCGTCTCGAGCGCCGTTCCGCGGCCTACTGGCGCGTCACCTTCGACAATCCGCCGCTGAACATTTTCGGGCCGGAGAACATGCCGGCGCTGAATGCGGTGGTCGCCGCCCTGGAATCCGATCGCGACGTCAAGGTCGTCGTCTTCGACAGCGCGGTCGAGGGCTTCTTCATCACCCACTACAACTTCCTCGCCAAGCCCGAGGAGACGCTCGATCTGCCGCCGGGCCTGACGGGCCTGCAGCAGCTGCCCGACGCGCTCGTCCGGATCAGCCGCGCGCCGGTGGTGTCGATCGCCAAGATCCGCGGGCGCGCGACCGGCGTCGGAAGCGAGCTGGCGCTCGCCAGCGACATGCGCTTCGCCAGCCGCGAGAAGGCGATCCTGTCGCAGTGGGAAGTCGGCGCCGGCCTGGTGCCCGGCGGCGGGCCGATGGCGCGCCTGCCGCGCCTGATCGGTCGCGGGCGCGCGCTGGAGGTGCTGCTCGGCGCCGACGATATAAGCGGCGACGTCGCCGAGCTCTACGGTTACGTCAATCGCGCGCTGCCCGACGCCGAGCTCGACGGCTTCGTCGAGGCGCTGGCGGAGCGGATCGCGTCGTTCGACAAGCACGCGATCGCCGAGACCAAACGGCTCGCCAACATTGCCAGCCTGCCGCCCGATTCCGAGATCGCGCCGGAATGGGATTCCTTCATGACCTCGCTCGCGCGACCCAGCACCCAGGCGCGGATCAAGACGCTGATGGAGCGCGGCTTCCACAAGCCGGGCGACGTCGAGACGCGTCTCGGTCACCACGTCGGCCGCCTCGGCCGCTGACATCGGCGTCGCTCGCCGCGGCGGCCGCCCGCGCCACCGCCGGAAACGCCGAACTCAACCACGGCAAAGGAGACGAGACATGAAGATCCTGATGGTGCTGACCTCGCATGACACGCTCGGCAATACCGGGCGCAAGACCGGCTTCTGGCTCGAGGAGGGCGCGGCGCCGTACTACGTGTTCCGCGATGCCGGGGTCGAGCTGACGCTCGCCTCGCCCAAGGGCGGGCAGCCGCCGATCGATCCGAAGAGCGACCTGCCCGAGAACCAGACGCCGGCCATGGCGCGGTTCAAGCAGGACCCGGTGGCGCAGAACGATTTCGCGCATACCGCGAAGCTGAAGGACATGCGGTCGGAGACCTTCGACGCGATCTTCTATCCGGGCGGCCATGGTCCGATGTGGGATCTGGTCGACAATCCCGAGTCCATCGCCTTGATCGAGTCCTTCTGCAATTCGGGCAAGCCCGTCGCGGCCGTCTGCCACGCGCCGGCGGTGCTGCATCGGGTGACGTACAAGGGCGCGCCGATCGTGAAGGGCAAGCGGGTCACCGGCTTCGCCAACAGCGAGGAGGAGGAGGTCCAGCTCACCCACGTCGTGCCGTTCCTGGTGGAGGACGAGCTGAAGCGGCTGGGTGGGATCTTCGAGAAGGCAGCGAACTGGCAGAGCTTCGCGATCACCGATGGACGCCTCGTCACGGGTCAGAATCCCGCCTCGTCGACCGCCGGTGCCCAGGCCCTGCTGACCCTGCTTGCCGACATGCGCCGGTCGGCGCGGCCCTCGAGCGCGGCGTGATCGCCACGCGGCCGGGCGTCGAGAAGACGCCCGGCGCGTCGATCCTCGATGATGTGACGTCGGGGCGCGCGCAGACACGCTGAGAAGGGCAGCGCGGTCAGGCTTCGTTCGCCGAAGGGCCGGTCAATCGCGCCCGAGCTGGTAATAGCGGGATCCGTAGCCGAAACTCTCGGTCTGAATCGGGCCGGCGCTGCACGCCGCCAGCGCGAACAGCAATGCGACGACCAGCATGGGCGCCCGGTATGGCCGCAAGTGCCGCATCATGCCGGTCGGTCGCGTCATCGGGGCTCGGCGTGCCCGGACGGATCGCCTGGAAGGTCGGTTCGACGAACCGGGCGGAAGGGGCGAAAGCTCGGTGGATTGTCCGCTCCGGCGGCGTCAGCCGATCGCCGTCGCTGCGCGCGCACATACGCCAACTCTTTGCGCGCGCGATGCAGGCTCGAGGCGATGGTCCCGCGCGGCAGCTTCATGGCCTTGCCGATCGCGTCATAGGTCTCGCCCGTGGCGGCCAGCGCGATGATCTGGCGTTGCTGCTCGGGCAGCACCAGAAGCTGCTCGGCGAGCTCTCGCAGCGCGACGATGCCGTCCTGCGCGGCCTCGACCGATGTGTCAGACACGTCGGCGGTATGGTAGGCCTTCGCACGCTTGGCGCGGCGCACGCCGTCGATGAACTGGTGGAAGCACAAGGTGGTCAGCCACTGGCGCAGCGAGCCGAACGCCGGGCTCCACCGCTCTTCACGCGTGAGCGCGCGCAGCACCGTGTCGTGCAGCAGGTCCTCGCCATCCGCCGCGTTGCCGGCCAGTCGTCGCGCATAGACGCGCAGCGTCGGCAGATGCTCGACAAGGCGGCCACCGAACTCCGTGGTCATGATCATCGCCCTCAGCGTACCGCGGCCTGATAGCGCGCGAGCAGGTCGGCATCGTCGATCGAGCCGTGGTGATGGATCTGGCGCCAGCGGCCATCGACCCGTCGGAAGATCCGGCTGGTGCGGATCCGCAGATCGAGCGCGACGCCGCCGTTCTCGAACGCGCCGCGTTCACGGCCGACCGCCAGAAAGCTGTCGGCGAACTGGTGAATCGTGTAGTCGTGGAACGCCACCGTGACGGTCGCGCGACCGCCGAAGATCCGCTCGTAGACCGGCCGGATCTGGCCCCAGCCGCGACGGATCTCGCCGAGCGGGTTATCCATCGAGGCTTCGTCCGAGGCATCCCAGTTGCGCGCCATCAGATCGAGGTCCCGCTCGTTGAAGGCCCGATAGAACTCCGTCAACGCGCCGACGGGGCTGCTCGGGTCGATGCGGCTTTCGCGGCCGGTGATCGCGTCCGCGCTAGGCGGAGCCATGGAGGCCCCCATGGGCGTAATCGATCGAACGTCGCAGCGCCGGATGACCGACCATGACGGGATGCGGACGGCGGGCCGAACGCGCCGCCTGGCGAATCGCGGCGCGAACCCATCGCTCCGCGAAGCTCGCGAAGCGGATACCGTGATCGGGATCGAAGTGGCATACCGCGCGCATCAGGCCGAACTGGCCTTCGGCGGTCAGGTCGTCCCAGGACAGGCCGCAGTCGCGATATTGCCGGGCGGCATCGACGACGAGGTGTCGGTGGCACCCGGCCAGGCGATGGGCGGCCGCGATGTCGTGGCGGTCGCGCCACCGGTATCCGAGCGTCTTCTCGGCGTCGGCGCTCAGCGCCGGGATGGATCGATCGTGCGGCGTCGCGCCGTCGTGCGTGGTTGCGGAGGACCGGTTCGATTTCATGCCCTGGGCTCCTTTTCCGCGGGGCCGTCACGTGTCGCGACGACGCCAGTGGCCTGATGCTTGGCGCGCCGGTCTCTTCGTGTGCTCGCATCGACCGGGCGTGCTGCAGACATGCCCCCGGTTCGCCCGCGGCTCTATTGGACGATGGTGTCGTCGATACCTTCGCATCGGCCGCGGTGCCGGACGCGGGCGGCTCCGCCGGCGGCTGGCGCGGCGACCGTCCGCGGCCGCGGGGAGGCTCGATACCTAAGTATCATGGACGCTTGCGGCAGGGACGGCGCAGTGTCGTGGCGCAGCCAGGATCCCCTGTGCGCGGCATCGTTCTCGGGGGAACCGTCGGTGCAGCCGTCCGGGCAACGGGTCGGCTTCTTGCACTTTGGGAGGCCTGCATGATTATAGCGAGCGCGGTCACCCCTGCCGCGAGGTCAGCGCCGATGCTGGACGTGACGCCGATCGTGTTCGTCGTTGACGACGACATCTCCGTGCGGGAAGCCTTGGCGGCGCTGATCCGTCTTGCCGGCTGGCGGCCCGAGACATTCGCGTCGGCAAAGCAATTTCTCGAGCACCCGCGCGTCAATCTCCCGAGCTGCCTCGTGCTCGACGTCGGGCTTCCGGACCTCAGCGGTCTCGAGCTGCAGCGATTGATCGCCGCCGACCGGGTCGACATGCCGATCATCTTCATCACCGGTCACGGCGATGTTCCGATGACGGTGCAGGCGATGAAGGCGGGGGCGGTCGAATTCTTGACGAAACCGTTCGGCGACGAGGTTCTGGTGAGCGCGATCCGGGGCGCCATCGAGCGCAGCGCCGGCTCGCTTGGTCAGGAGGCGGAGCTACGAACGCTTCGGGAGCGTTACGAGTCACTGAGCCAGCGTGAACGAGAGGTCATGGCGCTGGTGGTCACGGGCCTGATGAACAAGCAGGTTGGCGGCGAGCTGGGCATCAGCGAGATCACGGTGAAGGCCCATCGCGGCAAGGTGATGCGCAAGATGCGGGCTGGCTCCCTCGCCGACTTGGTCAAGATGGCGGCTAGGCTTCGAGTCGCCCGCTGACCGCGGGCAGAAGGATCAAAGAACTGTGGTAGTCACGAAACGGGCCCGGGCGAAAAGATCCGGGCAAGACCAGCCGCTCATCTCGGTCATTGACGATGATGTGTCCGTCCGCGAGGCGACCACCGGTCTGTTGAAGCTGATGGGATTCGAGGTCGAGGCTTTTTCATCGGCGCTCGACTTCCTCGCGTTTCCGCGCCTCGACGAGATCGCGTGCGTGGTCGCCGATATCC
Source organism: Allostellaceae bacterium (assembly GCA_035509095.1). Classification (GTDB taxonomy): domain Bacteria; phylum Pseudomonadota; class Alphaproteobacteria; order ATCC43930; family CGMCC-115725; genus DATJLY01. Next base: position 5,657 of record DATJLY010000276.1, read on the forward strand.
ACATGCCGCGCATGACCGGGATCGAGCTCCACGATCGTCTGCTGGCGTCGGGTCACGGGATTCCCACCATCCTGATCACGGCCTATCCGAACGAGGACGTCCGCGCCCGCGCCCTGGCGAATGGCGTGTTCGGCTATCTGACCAAACCCTTCGACGAGGAGGCTCTACTGGGCTGCATTCGTGCGGCGCTGGAAGCCCCGTCGCAGTGAGTCCGCGGCCCAACGAGCGGGACGCGTGGGACGGTATTCCTGCCATGAGCATCCGAGAGCCGGATGGCGTAGCTCGAATGCTCTATCGGCGTCGGGTGTTTGAGAGGCTGCAAGCGGTTTAGAATTCTTTAGATCGTACTTCAAGACTCAGTTCGGCGGCCCGGCTAGAACACCTCAAATGGGAGGTGCCTGTGCTTTGCCCGGCGGTACGGATCGACCAGCAAAGACCGCGCGACGGGACGTCGCGAGACGGGGATCGATGACCGCATCTTCTTGGTTCGGTGCCGCTGGCGAGCTGAGCCGTTCCCAGGTGCTGCGGAAGCACGGCGACTGCGTTCTCTATCGAATGCGCCGTGACGACACCGCTGACGATCGCGGTGCCGTCATGGCCGTGCTCGCGGCGGCGG
>DATJLY010000277.1:0-2119 GCA_035509095.1 Allostellaceae bacterium
GAGCTCGCCGTCGCTGCTAGCCGGCGTTCGCTCGCTGCAATTGCTGGGTCCGGCGATCCGGCGGCAACGACGAGTGCACGACTGGCTTTGGCCGACGCGCTGCTGACGCGCGGACAAGTGTCTGACGATGTCGCTGCGATCGCCGAGGCGGCCGAGACCTATCGGACAGGCCTGGCGGAAACGTCCGAGGACGACGACCCGATCACGCGCGCGCTCGCTTGGGTCAACCTCGGTCAGGCCCGGCGGTTGCTGGCGACGCGTACCGGTATGCCTTTAGCCATGCGTGATGCCGCCGATGCCTACCGCAACGCGCTGGAGACACTCGGACCCGATGCCGATCCGGCTCAGCAGGCGCAGGTTTATCGGTATCTCGGGATGACCTGGCGCGAACTTGGCGAGGCTATCCGGGACGTGGACGCCGTGCGCGCCGCGATCGACGCCAACGAAGCGGCTGAAAGGTGTCTGTTGCGCCACGGCGATCCGCTCGATGCGGCGGCGGCGAAAGTCGAACGCGGGCGCGACCTCCTTCTCCTGGCCGACATCGCCGGCGACCTGGATGCCGCGCGTGCCGCGGCCGCGTGCCAACGCGATGCCGAAGCTACGCTGCGGCAGGGACTACCGGAGTCCCATGCGTGGCTGCGTGCGTGCTGCTGTCTTGGCGATGTCTGTCTGTACCTGACGGAGATGACGGGCGACCCGGCCGCCGCGGGGGACGCCGTCAACGCCTACCAGCAGGCTCTGTCGTGGGTCGATCCGGACCGCGACGTGTCGGAATGGGCCAGGATTCGTATGAATCTCGGCTCGGCACTGCGTTATGAAGGAGAACTGACGGCGCGGGTTGGGCCGCTAACGCAGGCAATTGACGTGTTTCGCGACGCGCTCGCCCGGCTTCGCCCCGAGTTCGCCGCCGACCGCGTGAGGATCGAGGGAAACCTCGGCAATGCGCTGCGTGTCCGGGGCGAACTGGTCGGACGGCTGCCGGACCTCGAAGCAGCGATTGCCGCCTATCGCCGCGCGCTCCCGATTCTTGCGCAGGAGCCGGCGCCGTTCAATTGGGCCATCATGCAGATGAATCTCGGCACCGCCCGGCTCCGATTGGGCGAGATGACGGGGCAAGTCGACCACGTGCGCGGGGCGGTGGCCGCTGACATGCGCGCCGCGCGGGTCTGGCCCAAAGCGACCCATGCCGCCGAAAATGGGATCGCATCGCTGAACCTCGGCACCGCGCTCGCCCGACTGGGGGAGCAACTGCATTCCGACCGTCTGACGCGCCGTGCGATTTTGGCATTCGACGACGCGATCTCTCTGCTGGCGACCCGTCGTCCGGCTGCGTACGCACAGGCCGAGATCGGGCGAGGCAATGCACTGCTCAAACGCGCAGAGGTGACCGACGACCCGCGCGTCGTACGCGAAGCGGTCGTTGGCCTGCGCCGCGCCTTGGACCTGCCAACACTGGCCCAGGACGGCGCGGATCGCGCCCGCGCTCGGATGAGCTTGGGTGTAGCGCTGCTGACCCTGGCCGAGATGACCGGTGAACAGAGCGCGCTTCACGACGCCATCGCCTCCTGCCGCGAGGCGACGCGGCTCCGTCGCAACGCCGGTCTCCGCTACCGATCGGCCATGGCGACGGCGAATCTCGGGACCGCCCTGATTCGCCTCGCGGAGGCGACAGCGGATAATGAGATCGCGCGGGAAGCTGTCGTCGTGTCGCGCGAGTCGATGCGTGGCATTCGCCGCGCCGCGCAACCGTTGGATTGGGCGATCAATCGGATCACCCTGGGCGTCGCACTGCGCACCCACGGCGGGTTCACGGGCAACGAGAGAACTTTACGGCGCGCCGTGCAGGTGTTCCGCGAGGCACGCACGGCCTTGCGACCGGACCTTCATGCCGACGCCTGGTTCGTGACATGGTTGAACGAAGGTGTCGGCCTCGTCACGCTCGGCGCTTTGCGGCGGGATCCCGCTCCGGTCCGCGAAGCATTGGCCGCCACTGACCAGGCGCTCGACCTTGCCGCGCGCAACGCAAACCCCACAGGGCGAGCTGGGGCACTGGCAAGCCGGGCCAACATTTTGACGTTGCTGGCGGAACTGGAAGCCGATCCGGCGCTGGCGCGGAACG
>DATJLY010000278.1:0-7089 GCA_035509095.1 Allostellaceae bacterium
TTTTTGATGCGCATGAGTTCGCCGCGCCGGTTCAGCGGGTCGGGCCCGGAGTTCACATGCTGCCGGATCACTTGAATCGGCAGCACCGATTCCATTCCCCATACGACTTCGATGGTGTAGCCGTTGGGCTCCTTGATCCGCACGCGCTTGCCGCCGCCCGGCTCGTCGATGTTCTCGATGCCGGAGGCACCTGGGGCCTTCGTGAGTGCCTTGAGGTCATCCTCGCTTTTTGCATGCCACGCCATGCCGATGAAGGCGGGGTCGCCTTTTTCGGTGACGTGAATGTGATGGAAGGGATCGGTACCGCGCATGTAGAGCGCGTTCGGCGTACGTGCGACGCGCACCATGCCGAAGTCGAGCAAGAACTTTTCTTGGATGTCGAGATCCGGCGACCGTAACCGTGCGTATGCGATGTCCCACACTTTGGTGACTGGCATGGCTTCCTCTCTTTCACCCGCCGTCATCGGCAGATCGAGTTGTTCGATGGGAGCGTTCTGGGCCGATCATAATGGACGGCAAGCGCCTTGCCCAGCCTACCCGTTCCATCCTATGACCCGGCCCAAGGGAGGCGGCCGATGCTGCAGGACGAACGGCGCACACGACTGGCGAACGCGATGGCGCAGGCAGGCATCGACGCGGTGGTCGTCTACGGCAATGCTTGGCAAGGCGACTATCTCCGGTATGCGGCCGATTACGGGATTCTGGAAGGGCACGGCATTGCGGTCGTGACCGCAGGTGGCGCATGTGAGCTGTTCCTGGACAGCGCGGTCGAAGCCGAACGGGCCGAGGTAGAGACAACCGGTATTTCGATTCGTCTTGCGCCGGAGATCGGCCGGGCAGTGGCGGCTCGCCTTGATCGCATCGCCAATCATCGGATCGCCGTCGCTCCCAACCGGCTTCTCCCAAACTTCCTGGCCGACCCCGCGCGCGGCTTCCGTCTGGAAGACGGAACCGCGTTGCTCGACCGGCTGTTGATGCAGAAGCTTCCGGGGGAACTCGACGCGTTGCGCCGGGCTGCGAAGATGGCCGACGAAGGGTATGCGGTATTCAGGCAGGCGGCGATCCCGGGATGCCGTCAATATGAGCTGTGCGGGACCGTCGAGACCTTCCTGCGCGGAAAGGGCTGTCCCGACAATTTCATGATCGTGGGCAGCGGCGGACGTGACGTACTGGGCATGACACCCCCATCGGACCGGCGCATCGCGCCGGGCGATCTGGTGACGACTGAACTGACTCCGGCGATCGACGGATACTATGCGCAGATTTGCCGGACGCTTGTGGCTGGCCGCGCGACCGAGGCGCAGCGTCGCGCGCACGCGCTTTATCTCGAGGCGCTCGAGGCCGGGATTGCTGCCGTTAAGCCCGGTGCTACGGCTGCCGATGTGGCACGCGCAGAGAACGACGTGTTTCGCAAATACGGTTTGGGAGAGTATGTCACTGATCGCTACACGCGGGTGCGCGGTCACGGGCTGGGCCTTTTCGCTGACTCGAAGCCGCACATACTCGAAGACGTGACGACAGTGCTGGAGCCCGGCATGGCTCTCGTCGTCCATCCCAATACCTATCATCCCGAAGTGGGCTACATGGTCCTGGGCGATGCGGTTCTGGTGACGGAGACGGGCGCCGAGGTGCTGATCCGCACACCGCGCGAGTTGTTCGAAAGGGAGGCTTGATGAGGCGCGGCCTGATCGCTTGGTCGAAAACCGAGCTGCCTGAAGCGGCTCTCGCGGGCCGCGTCGCAAGGACTCAAGCCGCGATGGCCGACGCAGGCCTCGCCGCGTTGATCCTCTATAGTAACAACACCCGCCCCGCCGCGGCGTCCTGGCTCTGTGGATTTGTCCCGTACTGGTCGGAAGGCATCATGGTCCTTCCGCGCGTGGGTGAGCCGTACCTGGTCGTCGCACTGACAAAGCGTGTGCAGACCTGGATCGCCGCGACAAGCCGCGTCGCCAAGGTGGTCAGCACGGGACGCTTCGGCCTCGAGGCTGGAAAGGAGATTCTCGCCGCGGGCGGCGGCACTGTCGGCATCGCCGATCTCGATGGTTTTCCCTCCGGCATCGCCGCGGAATTGCGCGGCACCGGGCTCGGGCTGGTCGACGCCACGCCGCTCTTTGCCGATCTGCGCAGCAAGGCCGACCCCGCAGAATTGGCTCTCGCCGCGAGGGCTGCGGCTATCGCGCGCGTGGCTCTGGCCCAGGCATCGGCGCGACACGACGAATCCGGGATGATGATAGCCGCGGTCGAAGGAGAAGCGCGGGCTCGGGGTGCTGAGGAATGCTATGTCGCCGCCGCAACCGATCTCGCGCACGATACCCGCCTCAAGCGTCACGAAGGCAGTTCGCCGCTTGGACGCAGTTATGCGGTCCGTGCGACCGTGGCCTACAAGGGGAGCTGGGTCCGGGCGACCCGTACCGTGTTCCGCGCAACGGGAGGCTCGGCACATATTCGCCAGGGCGCGGAACGCTTCGCCGCCGCGGTCGCCACGCTGCCCCATTCTTCCGGTTTCGCGGGTGTTCGCTCCTGGCTCGTGGAGGGTTGCCGTGTCGCGCAACCGCTCGAGGCGCTCGCGGGCAGCGCCGTCGCCGAACCGCGGGTTCTTCCACCGGGTGGGTTGGTCTCGGTGCAGGCCTGTCTCGACGTCGATGGCGAGCCGATCGTGCTGGGCGCGCCGGCGCTGCTCGGCGCCAGAGGTGAGCCGGCCGCACTTTTGCTTTCACCGCTTTATGACGAGGGAGGTTGACGTGCCGCATCTGTCGGGAAAGCGCGCCCTTCTCGAGCTTCTGAAGCAGGAAGGTGTTGAGGCCATCTTCGGCAATCCCGGCACCACCGAGCTTCCTTTGATGGATGCGCTCGCCGTCGAGGACGAACTGCGATACGTGCTGGCGCTCCAGGAAGCCGCCGTCATGGCGATGGCTGACGGATACGCGCAGGCTTCCGGCAAGCTTGCCGTCGTGAGCCTGCATGTGACGCCCGGTCTCGGCAACGCCATGGGCATGCTCTATGACGCGCAGAAAGCGGGCTCGCCGATGCTGGTCACCGCCGGCCAGCACGATCAGGGCTTCAACGTCACCGAGCCGATCCTGTGGGCGGACCTGCCGACGATCGCGCGGCCGCTGGTCAAATGGTCGAGCGAGGTCCATCGCCTTGAAGACCTTCCGCGCATCGTTCATCGGGCGGTGAAGACGGCATTGGCGCCGCCGACGGGTCCGGTGTTCCTTTCGCTGCCGGCCGACGTGCTGAAGGCCGAGGGCGAGATCGATCTCATGGCGCCGACACGGGTCGCGCGCGGCATGCGGGGCGATCGCGATGCGGTCGCGGCTGCGGCGGCGCTCCTCGCCAAAGCCGAACGGCCGATGATCATGGCGGGCGACGCAGTGGCGCAGGGGCGCGCATTGCCGGAACTCGTTGCGCTTGCTGAGCTCGTGGGCGCGCCCGTCTATGCCGAGATCATTCCGAGCACCGCTTCCTTTCCATCGTCCCATCCCCTGTTCCGCGGCCCGATCACGCGCGTTGCCCCCTATGTCCGCAAGGTCCTCGAGCAACACGACCTGCTGCTCTCGGTCGGCGCCGATCTCTTTTCCTTGTCGCTACCGTCCGACCAGGAGCCCGTGCCGCCGAATTTTCCGATCATCCATCTCGACGTCGATCCGTGGGAGATCGGCAAGAACTATCCCGCGACGGTGGCGATTCTCGGCGATCCGAAGGGGACGCTTCCCGACCTCGTCGCGGCGTTGGGCGAGCAAATGAGCCAGCGCGCGCTCCTTCAGGCGCGGGAGCGGCTCGAGGCGGCACGGCGGGAAAGCGCCGCCGAAATCGAGGCGCTGCGCGCCAAGGCGCGGGCCGTGGCGGCGAAGCGCCCCGTGCAGCCCTTGGCACTCATCGAGGCGATCGGCCGCGCGCTGCCCAAGAACGCCGTGATCATCGACGAGACGATCTCGTCGAGCGCGGGCATGCGGCAGTTGATCCGGTGCGATGACGCCCAGAGCCTTTTCGGGCTGCGCGGCGGCGGCATCGGGTGGGGCTTGCCGGCGACGATCGGCGCCAAGATCGCGCTGCCGGACCGTCCGGTGGTGGGGCTCATCGGCGACGGCAGCGCGATGTACACCTGCCAAGCCCTGTGGACGGCGGCGCGTTACAAGGTGCCGGTCGTGTGGGTCATCTTCAACAACCGCTCCTACCGCATCCTGAAGCAGCGGGTGAACGCCATGCGCGGCCACGCCGCTCAGACCGACCGCTTCGTCGGCATGGACCTGGTCGAGCCCGAGATCGACTATATCGGCCTTGCCCGCTCTCTCGGGGTCAAAGCCGAAAGCGCCGCGAGCGTCGATGAGGCGGTCGACCTGTTGCGGCAGGGCCTTGCCGGCGCTGCGCCGCTGCTGATCGACGTCGCGCTCGACCGCGGCTTCAAGCCGGTATGAGCCGCACGCCGATCTGATCGAAAGCGGCGCGGCCAAACGGCCCGAACGGGTTCGCAAGCGATTCCGCCATCTCGAAATGGTTGAAGTGCGGCGCGACGACCACCTCCACCGCCTTTCCGGCAGCTTTGATGGCGTCGGCGAAGGCGCGCGGCTGGCGCTGGAATTCCGGCGTCTCGCGGGTGCCATAGAGGAGGGTGAGCTTGGTGCGGATCCGGTCGATATGGCGGATCGCGCTGAGCCGGTCGACCATCTCGTCGGTGAAGTTCACATAGTTGCTGCGGGCCGAGAGCCGCACCGGGCCGAGGTCGTACATCCCGCTGCACAAGGTCGCGGACTTGATGAAGCCGGCGGGCAACCCGTAGTCGCGCTCCCAATCCGCCAGCAGCGCGCAGCCCGCCATGTGGGCGCCGGAGGAATGGCCGGCGAGGTGGATCTTGTCGGGGTCGCCGCCGATCCGGCCGGCATTTTTCGCGACAAATGATAATGCCCTGCGGATCTGGTCCTGGATTGGTAATAGGTTACCACCCATATCCTGGACCAAGGCAAAATCCGGCACCACGAAGGTGACCCCGGCCGAGACGAAGGTCTCGGCGGCATAGGCATTGTCCTTGGCGAGCCCGTTGCGCCATGCGCCGCCATGGATGAAGACGAAGATCGGCGCCCCGTCGCGCTTGGCGCGGAAGACGTCGAGCCGCTCGATCTCGGCCGGTCCATAAGCGAGCCGCTCCGGCTGACCGATCCGCGCCCGCACGGCCTCGGAGTTCGCGAGGCGCCGTTCCTGCAGGATCGGGCCGTTGGGCGCATAGGCGGCCTGGTCATAGGCGGCATCGAGTTCGGCTTGGCTGTAGTCGAGATAGACGCGCGGTCCCTTGGCGGCGGGAGCCTGTTGTTGCATCACCATTCTCCTTCGGCTTCACTTCCATCATGGACTTCGCGCCGAGCGATACGCAAGCCCAGGTCCGCGAGGCGGTCGAGCGCATCTGCCGACGCTTTGACGATGCCTATTGGCTGGCTTGCGACCGCGAGGCGCGCTTTCCCGCCGAGCTTTACGACGCTCTGGCCGCGGCCGGCTGGCTTGGCATCTGCATCCCCGAGGCCTATGGCGGTTCGGGCCTGGGCCTTGCCGAGGCCGCCGTGATGATGCAGGCGATCGCGCAGTCGGGCGCCGCGCTTTCGGGCGCGTCCGCGGTGCACATGAACATCTTCGGCCTCAACCCGGTCGTCCGATTCGGCACCGAGGAGCAGAAGGCGCGCATGCTGCCTCCCGTCGCGGCCGGGCGCCAGAAGGCCTGCTTTGCCGTGACCGAGCCCGATGCCGGGCTCGACACCACCAATCTGTCAACCACCGCGGTGCGGCGCGGCGACCGCTATGTCGTGCATGGCGCCAAGATCTGGATCTCGACCGCCCAGGTCGCCCACAAGATGATGCTGCTTGCCCGCACCGGTCCGGGGCGCGACGGTCTTACCCTCTTTTATACCGACCTCGACCGGCGCCACGTCGAAATCCGCGCCATCGACAAGATGGGCCGCGCGGCGGTCGATTCGAACCAGCTCTTCATCGACGGGCTCGACGTGCCCGAGGAGGACCGGATCGGCGCCGAAGGGCAGGGGTTCGAGTGTCTGCTCCATGGCCTCAATCCCGAGCGCGTTCTGATCGCCGCCGAGGCGGTGGGGATCGGCCGCACCGCACTCGCCCGGGCCGCCTCCTATGCCAAGGAACGGGTCGTGTTCGGCCGTCCGATCGGTCAGAACCAAGCGATCCAGCATCCGCTGGCCGAGCGCTGGATCGAGCTCGAGGCGGCCGAGCTTTTGGTCCAAAGCGCCGCTTGGCGGTACGAGAAAGGCCTTCCGGCGGGACCATCCGCCAACGCCGCCAAATTCTTTGCCGCCGAGGCGGGCGTGCGCGCCTGCGAGACCGCGATGCTGACCCTGGGCGGCTATGGCTACGCCAAGGAGTATCACGTGGAGCGCTATCTGCGCGAGGTGATGATCGCGCGGCTTGCCCCCGTCAGCCCGCACCTGGCGCTCTGCCACATCGCCGAAACCGTTCTGGGCCTGCCGAAATCCTATTGAACCCCGAGGAGACGAGACGATGAACTCGAACCTGCAAGTGCCGTTCCCGCCCGATCCGAACCCCCGGCCGCCGCGCTTCCGCACGCCGGCCGGCACCTGCGACACCCATTTCCACATCATGGGCCCGCCCGAGAAATTCCCGTGGGCCTCGACGCGGCTCTATACGCCGCCGGCGGCGCCGGTCGAGCACTACCTGTCGATGGCGAAGATCGTCGGCATCGAGCGCGGCGTCGTCGTGGTGCCGGCGGTCCACGGTTTCGACAACAGCTCGATGCACGACGCGATCGCGAAGGCCGATGGGCGCCTCAAAGGCATGGTGCGGGGCAACCGCAAATCGACGGCCGCCGACAACAAGGCGCTCCATGCCCAGGGCGTGCGCGGCATCCGGTTCAACATGCGCCCGGCCTTGAACGGCAAATTCGATGCCGATGAATTGCTGGGCACGGTTGCTGCGATCCGCGATCTGCCATGGTGCGTCTGTCTCCATATCGACGCGCACGACCTCGTCAACAATGCCGATCTCATCGCGCGTCTCGACATGCCGACCATCATCGATCATTTCGGTCAAGCCGACCCGAACAAGGGCGTCGACGGGCCG
>DATJLY010000279.1:0-10535 GCA_035509095.1 Allostellaceae bacterium
CCGTGGACGGCGCCGGAAGCCTCGAGCTCGGGCTTCAGTTCCGCCTGGCGCCGCACTGGGAGATCTATTGGCGGTCGCCCGGCGATGCCGGCTACCCGCCGCGGCTCGATTGGGACGGATCGCAGAACCTGGCTTCGGCCGAGATCGCCTGGCCCGCGCCAACGCGGTTTTCGGTGCTGGGCCTCGAGACGATGGGCTACGAGGGCGACGTGGTGCTGCCGATCCACGCACGGGTCGAACATGCCGGTGCGCCGCTCAACCTGAGCACGACGCTCGACTATCTGACCTGCGCCGAGATCTGCGTGCCCTATGAGGCAAAGCTCGTGCTCGATCTGCCGGCCGCGCCCGAGCCGGGCGCCGCTTTCGGCCCGCTGATCGCACGCTGGGAAGAGCGCGTGCCGGGCGACGGACACGCCGAGGGGCTGGCGCTGCGCGGCGCCGTGATGCGGCCGGGGCAGGATGCGGAACTCGACCTCATCATCCGCAGCGACCGGCCGCTGACCGCGCCCGATGCCTTCATCGAGGGCGCCGACGGCGTCTCGTTCGGACCGCCCACGCCGCAAGCCGACGGGCCGGACGCGGTCACGCTTCGTCTGCCCGCCTATGGCCAAGCCGGCGCGCTGGACCGGGTTGCGGGACACCCGATCGAGGTCACCCTGACCGACGACGACCGCGCCATGACCGGCACGGTCACCCCCACGCTGGGCGCGCCGGCCGTCGATCTCGCGCGGCTTCTGCCGATGCTGCTGCTGGCGCTTCTGGGCGGGCTCGTCCTCAACGTCATGCCGTGCGTCCTGCCGGTGCTGTCGCTGAAGCTGCTTGGGGCGATCGAGCACCGGGATCGGCCGCTTGCCGCGGTGCGTCTGGGGTTCCTTGCGACGTCGGCGGGGATCCTGCTCTCGTTCCTGGCGCTTGCCGGCGTGATGATTGCGCTGGCCGCGGCGGGACTGGCGGCGGGCTGGGGCATACAGTTCCAGGAGCCCTTCTTCCTCGCGGCAATGGCCGCCGTGGTGACACTCTTCGCCGCCAATCTGTGGGGGCTCTTCGAGGTGGCGCTGCCTCAGGGTGTCACCGACCTGGGCGCCCGTGCGGCCATTGGCAATGTGGCGACCGGCGCGTTCGTGACCTTGCTGGCGACGCCCTGCTCGGCGCCGTTCCTTGGCACCGCCGTGGGGTTCGCGCTGGCGTCCGGTCCGGTCGCGACGATTGCCATCTTCCTGGCTCTGGGCATCGGGTTCGCCGCACCCTATCTCGCGGTCGCAGCGATGCCGCGCCTGGCTCGGCTTCTGCCGCGGCCGGGACGGTGGATGCGGTTCGTCCGCCCGATCCTGGGCGTGGCGCTCGCCGGAACGGCCGTGTGGCTCGTGATGGTGCTGGCGGCGGAAAGCGGCGCCGCAGCGGCGGCGGCGCTGGCGATGCTTCTCGTCGCGATGGTCGCCGTCCTGGCGCTGCTGCGGCAGCGGGAGTTCGCGCGCTGGGGCGCGGTCGGCGCGCTGGTGGTCGCGGCGCTTGCCGTGCCGATGGTGGAGCGCGCACCGGCCGCCCCGGCCGCCGACGCGATGTGGCGCCGGTTTGATCCGGCCGCGCTCGGACCGCTCGTCCATGATGGGGATGTCGTGTTCGTCGACGTGACCGCGGATTGGTGCCTCACCTGCAAAGTGAACGAACGGCTGGTGCTCGACAGCAGCGGTACGCACGAGCTTTTGACCGCGCCGAAGGTCGTTGCCATGCGCGCGGACTGGACGCGGCCCGATCCAACGATCGCCGCCTATCTGAAGCGCTTCGGCCGCTATGGCATACCGTTCAATGCGGTCTATGGGCCGGGGGCGCCGGCCGGGCTGCCGCTGCCGCTGATCCTGACGCCGGATGCGGTGCGCGACGCGCTCGCGCGCGCCGCCAAAAGCGTCGACGGGCGGGGGTGATTTTTCCCGGTCCAGTCCCTATCCTGGAACCCCAATCGTCTTCAATTCCAAGAGGGGAAGGCACATGACGATCAAGGTTGGCGACAAGATTCCGTCGGCGAAGCTGCGGCAGATGACCGCCGAAGGACCCAAAGAGATCGGCACCGACGAGATCTTCAAGGGCAAGAAGGTCGTGCTGTTCGCGGTGCCCGGCGCCTTCACGCCGACCTGCTCGGCAAAGCATCTTCCGGGCTTCGTGCAGAACGCGGCCGCGATCAAGGCGAAGGGCGTCGACACGATCGCCTGCGTCGCCGTCAACGACGCCTTCGTGATGGGTGCCTGGGGCAAGGACCAGGGCACGGACGGCAAGGTGCTGATGCTGTCCGATGGCAACGGCACCTTCACCAAGGAGCTGGGCCTCGAGATGGACGGGAGCGCGGTCGGGCTCGGCATGCGCTCGCAGCGTTATGCAATGGTGGTCGAGGACGGCGTGGTCAAGACGCTCAATGTCGAGCCGCCGCGCGCTTTCGACATCTCCAGCGCCGAATCGATCCTGAAGGCGCTTTAGCCGGACGCCGCTCTTCGGACCGAGTCGATGCCGGCGCGCGCGAGCGCGTCGGCCCGCTCGTTCTCGGGATGGCCCGCATGGCCCCGCACCCACAGGAACTCCACGTGGTGCGGCGACCGTGCGGCGTCGAGCCGTTGCCATAGATCCATGTTCTTGACGGGCTTCTTGTCCGCGGTCTTCCAGCCGCGCGCCTGCCATTGCGTCAGCCAGCGCGTGATCCCGTCGCGCAGATACTGACTGTCGGTATGAAGCCGAACCTTGCTCGGCCGCTTCAAAGCCTCGAGCGCCGCGATCGCGGCCATCAATTCCATACGATTATTGGTGGTGGCGGCCTCGCCGCCGCTCATCTCGCGCTCGACGCCTTTGTAGCGCAGCACCGCGCCCCAGCCGCCGGGACCCGGATTGCCGCTGCACGCGCCGTCGGAGAAAATGTCGACGACCTCCTCGCTCATGGCTCGAGCCCATATTCCGTGGGCCGCGCGACGTCGCGGTGGAAGCGGAGCTTGCGCAGATATTCGAGCGGATCCTTGGGCCGCACCAAGGCCCCCGGCGGATGGTTCAGCAGGTCGTAAAGCCGGGTCAGCAGAAAGCGCAGCGCCGAGCCGCGCGCCAAGAGAGGCAGGAGCGCGAACTCGTCCACTTCGAGCGGCCGCACGGCGCGGTATGCGGCCAGCATCAGGCGCGCCTTCGTCACGTTGAAGTCGCCGTCGGGCTCGAAGCACCAGGCGTTGAGGCAGACCGCGATGTCGTAGGCGAGGAAATCGGTGCAGGCGAAATAGAAATCGATCACGCCCGACAGCTTGTCGCCGCGAAAGAAAACATTGTCCGGGAAAAGATCGGCATGGATCACGCCCGCCGGCAGGTGGGCCGGCCACGCCGATTCGAGCGCCGCGAGCTCGGCGCCCAGCTCTTCGGCAAGGCCGGGGTGAACCTCGTGCGCCCGTGCCCGGCAGGCCTCGAAGAGGGTGCGCCACCCGGCGACCGAGAGACTGTTCGCGCGCCGCAGGACAAAGCCGCGACCGGCCTGATGCAGCCGGGCCAGCGCGCCGCCCAGCGCGGCGCAATGAAACGGCTGAACGCGGCGCGGCCACATGCCGTCGAGGAAGGTCACGATCACCGCCGGCTTGCCGCAAAGCCGCCGCAGCGCCACGCCGTCGCGCCCGTGGAGCGGCGTCGGACAGGCGATGCCGTTCCGCGCCAGGTGCTCCATGAGCGCGAGGAAGAACGGCAGATCCGCAGGCGCGACGCGGCGCTCGTAAAGCGTCAGGATGAAGGTCCCGCGCTCGGTGCGGAGCAGGTAGTTCGAGTTCTCGACGCCTTCGGCGATCCCTTTGCACGAGACCACCTCGCCGAGATCATAGTCGGCGACGAAGACACGCAGATCGTCGTCGGGAACGTCGGTATAGACGGCCATGATGCGGTCCCGGCGCCGCTCCGTTCAAACGCCCGCGAGAACGCCAAGCCTTAGCAGGGTTCTTGAAAAAGTCGAGGCTGGCTTGGCAACAAGCCCCTGGCGCTTGTGCGGTCTTGGCCGGTCCAATAAAGTCCCGCGTCACTTTCGGTTGTGCCATTGCCGCCAGGGAAGCAAGAGATGGGACGGGTGCGCGCGGTCAGGGCGCTATGCGTGCTCGCCCTTGCGGTGCTTTCCGGCTGCGGTTCGAGCCAAACGTCCGGGCCGCTCGCGTGCCCACGCATCATTTCGGCGCCGGGCGCCGACACGATCGCGCTGTTCGGGCCCGGCGGCCACGACCGGAAGGACGTCATGGTCGGCGGCCGATTCTGGTCCTTGTCGGACAGTTGCGAGCCGCTCAAGGTCGGATTCGATGTGAACGCCGAGATTTCGCTTTATGCGGAGCGGGCCAATCCCGGCATCACCGACGCCACGTTTCCCTATTTCGTGGCGCTCGTCAGTTCCGACGAGAAAGTGCTGGCGCAGGAGCAATTCACCGAGAAGATCGATTTCATCCCCGCGGAATCCTATCGCCGCATGCCGGCCGCGAAAATCACCATTCATATGCCGCTGCTGCGGAAAGCGGAGGCCGACTCCTACACGATCATCGTCGGGTTCCAGCTCACCTCCGATCAGATCGCCTTCAACCGCTCTCTGCGGCCCCAGTGACCGTGATCCCGGGATTCGCGTCGCGCCGGATCGCCACCTCGGGCGCGGACATCCATGTCGCCATCGGCGGCAACGGCCCGCCGCTCCTGCTGCTGCACGGCTATCCCGAGACGCATTATTGCTGGCACCGCGTGGCGCCGCTGCTCGCCGGCGACTTCACGCTCGTCTGCCCGGATCTCCGCGGCTATGGGGCGAGCCGGGCGACGGTCCCGGAGACGCCGGATCACGCCGTTCACGCCAAGCGCGCGATGGCCCAGGACCAGGTCGAGATGATGGCGGCGCTGGGCCATGACCGGTTCTCCGTCGCAGGACACGATCGCGGCGGCCGGGTCGCCTACCGGCTGGCGCTCGACCATAGCGAACGCGTAGCGAAGCTCGCCACGCTCGACATAGTGCCGACGCTCGAGACGTTCGAGCGCATGAACGCCGCGAGCGCGCTGTCCGCCTATCATTGGCTGTTCCTGGCGCAACGATTCGACCTGCCCGAGCGGCTCATCGGCGCCGATCCCGACTTCTATCTCGAGTGGACGCTGGGAAGCTGGACCGGCGCGGGGGCGTTCCTGGCGCCCGACGCGATGGCCGCTTACAAAAGCGCCTTCCGCGACCCGTCGGTCATTCACGCGGCCTGCGAGGATTACCGCGCGGGCGCCACGATCGATTGCGACAACGACCGCGCCGACCGCGAGGCGGGCCGCCGTATCGCCTGTCCGCTGCTGGCGCTCTGGGGCGGGCGGCGCCCGGCCGGGACGGCAGCGGCTGATCCGCTCGCCACGTGGCGGCGCTGGGCTGACACGGTCGAAGGCGCGGCCATCCCATGCGGCCACTTTCTGCCCGAGGAAGCACCCGACGAGGTGGCCGGCATGATGAAGGCGTTCTTTGGCCGCTGATCGGCGGGGGTCCGCGTCCCCCGATCCTCACAGCGCGCTTCGGTCCGTCCCTAAGGCCGAGGGGCGGGCAGCGATGACGCGACGGCGGCGCCCGGGCACGCGCCGCATCCAGGCGCCGCCGGAACGCTCGCTCCTGCGACGCCTTCTGGAGCCAACCGACCTCTATTACCGGTTCCTCACCATCCCATGGAGCGTCTTCTTCGGCCTCATGACGGTGAGCTATCTCGTGTTCAACCTGTTTTTCGCGGCACTTTACCGCCTGCAGGACGACAGCATCGCCGAATCGCACAACACGTTCGCCAACGCCTTCTTCTTCAGCGTGCAGACCATGGCGACGATCGGCTATGGCGAGATGCGCCCGGTGACGACCTATGCGAACATCCTGGTCTCGGTCGAGGTGCTGCTGGGGCTCTTGGGGTTCGCGCTGGGCACCGGCTTGATCTTTGCCCGCTTCTCGCGCCCGACCGCGCGGATCCTGTTCAGCCGCGTCGCGGTGGTGACGCGCTATGACGGGCAGCTCACCTTGATGTTGCGCACCGCCAATCAGCGCACCAACCGCATCCTCGACGCGCATGTGTCGCTCACCCTGGCGCGCGACGTGGTCACCGCCGAAGGCCGTGACGTTCGCCGCCTCTACAGCCTCCGCGTCGAGCGCACCCATTCGCCGATGTTCTCGCTGAGCTGGACCGTGCTGCACACGATCGACGAGACGAGCCCGCTCCTGGGCGCGACCCAGCAAGATCTTGTCGACAATGGTGACGAGCTGATCGTGACGATCGTCGGCCTCGACGAGACGCTGTCCCAGACAGTGCACGGGCGGCACGTCTATCGCGCGCACGACATTCTGTTCGGGCGCGACTTCCGGGACATCCTGAGCGAGACCGAGGACGGGACGCAGGTGGTCGATTACCGTGTCTTCAACGAGACGTTCGACACCGAGTCGGAGGCCGAGTAGCGTTGACATGGTCAGGCGTGGCGCTATGTGTGCGGCCGTCATGGCCGTCCGTCTCGTAGCGCTGGTTCTCGGCCTTGTGCTCGCCGCCTCGATGGCGCGGGCCGAGGAGAAGCTTCTCAACATATACAACTGGTCCGACTATATCGCGCCCGACACGGTCGCGAATTTCGAGCGCGAGACCGGCATCCACGTGAACTATGACGTCTATGACAGCAACGAGGTGCTGGAAGCGAAGCTCTTGGCGGGCGCGTCGGGCTATGACCTCGTCGTCCCATCGGCATCGCCCTATCTCGCGCGTCAGATCGAGGCGCATGTCTATCAGCCGATCGACAAGTCGAAGCTCACCAACTACGGCAATCTCGATCCTCAGCTCCTCGCGGCGGCCGCGAAGGCCGACCCCGGCAACCAATACGGCGTGCCCTATCTCTGGGGCACCACGGGCATGGGCTACAATCCAAAGATGGTGAAGGCGGCGCTGGGGGACGGCGCGCCGACCGACAGCTCGCGCCTCCTGTTCGATCCCGCCAACGCCAAGGCGCTGGCGTCCTGCGGCATCTCGCTCCTCGACAGCGCGCAAGAGATCTTTCCGGCGGCGCTGGCCTATCTGGGCCGCAATCCGCTGAGCCGCGATCCCGCGGACCTGGAACGTGCCGCCGGCGTCGTCATGGCGATTCGTCCCTATGTGCGCAAATTCCACTCCTCGGAATATATCAACGACCTCGCGAACGGCGATTTGTGCCTCGCCTGGGGCTATTCGGGCGACGTGATCCAGGCGCGCAACCGGGCCGCCGACGCGAAGAACGGGATCGACCTCAAATATTCCATTCCCAAGGAAGGGGCGATGATCTGGATCGACATGATGGCGATCCCGAAGGACGCGCCGCATCCCGAAAACGCGCTCGCCTTCATCAATTACGTGCTGCGCCCGCA
Organism: Allostellaceae bacterium; assembly: GCA_035509095.1. GTDB lineage: Bacteria > Pseudomonadota > Alphaproteobacteria > ATCC43930 > CGMCC-115725 > DATJLY01. Next base: position 7,361 of record DATJLY010000279.1, read on the forward strand.
AACCATCGCCGCGATCAGCAACACGGTCGCCTATGCCAATCCCAACAAGGCCGCGACGCCTCTTGTCGATGCGGCGATCCGCGACGATCCCGGCATCTACCCGCCGCCCCAGGTGCGCCAGCGGCTGTTCTTCGACATGCCGGTGACGCCTCAGTACGAGCGGCTTCGCACCCGCGCCTGGACCCGGGTCAAGACGAATGAATGACGCGACCGCGCCGCCGCATCTCAGGATCGAGCGGTTGGTGAAGCGGTTCTCCCCGGGTGCCGCGCCAGCGGTCGCCGACGTCTCGTTCGACGTGCCGGGGGGCGCGTTCTTCGCGCTTCTGGGACCGTCGGGCTGCGGCAAGACAACGCTGTTGCGGCTCTTGGCGGGGTTCGAGCGGCCGGATCAGGGGCGCATCGTGATCGCCGGCGCCGACATGGCCGAGGTTCCGCCCTATCGGCGGCCGGTCAACATGATGTTCCAATCCTATGCCCTTTTCCCCCACATGAGCGTGGCGGAGAACGTGGCCTTTGGCCTCAAGCAGGAACGGTGCCCGCGCGACGAGATCGCCCGTCGCGTCGAGGCGATGCTCGATCTCGTCAAGCTCACACGGCTCGCGGAGCGACGCCCCAAGCAGCTCTCGGGCGGCGAGCAGCAGCGCGTCGCCTTGGCCCGCGCGCTCGTCAAGGAGCCAAAGCTCCTGCTCCTCGACGAGCCGCTGACCGCGCTTGACCGCAAGCTGCGCGAAGAGACGCGCTACGAGCTCGTCCGCATCCAGGAACGCGTCGGCATCACCTTCCTGATGGTGACGCACGACCAGGAAGAGGCGATGAGCATGGCGAGCCGCGTCGCCGTGATGCATGAGGGCCGCATTGCGCAGTTCGGGACGCCGCGCGACGTGTACGAAGCGCCCGCGAGCCGCTTCGTCGCCGATTTCCTGGGCGCGGTTAACCTGTTCGACGGGCAGGTTGCGGCGTGCGAGGGTCGATATCATCACATCGCGAGCGCGGAGGCCGGCGCCACGCTCGTTGTCGAGCATGAGCATTCGCTGGAGCCGGGACGCGCGGTCGCGGTTGCGGTGCGGCCGGAAAAAATCCAAATCGCGGCGGCACCGCCGGCCGATGGCGAAAACGTCCTCGCGGGGACGATCGATTCGGTCTCCTATCGCGGCGAAGCGTCGACATATCGCGTGGCGGTCGCCGCCGGGAAGCTGGTGCGGGTGACGATGCCGAACCACGGGCGCGCGGGCGGCGGCTTTGCGGCAGGCGACGCCGTCTCGCTTTCCTGGCGCGCCGATGCGGCGCTGGTACTCGAGGCGTGAGCGAGCGAAGCCGCCGCGCCGCCGTTCTGGCGCTGCCGGCCACCTGGCTCACGCTGTTCTTTCTGCTGCCGTTCCTCATCGTGCTCGGCATCAGCCTCGCCGAGCAGGCGATCGGCATTCCGCCTTATACGGCGCTCTTGGTCCGCGGACCGTCGGGGCTCGAGCTTCACGCGAGCCTCGACAATTTCGCCCTGCTCGTCAGCGACGAGCTTTACGCACGGGCGTTCCTGTCGTCGATCCTTTACGCCGCCGGCGCCACGTTCCTCGCGCTCCTCATCGGGTATCCGATGGCCTATGCGATCGTGCGCGCGCCGCGATCCTGGCGCGGGCTGCTCCTCCTTCTGGTGATCCTGCCGTTCTGGACCAGCTTTCTGATCCGGGTCTATGCCTGGATCGGCCTGCTGCAGAATAACGGGCTCATCAACACCCTTCTGTTGCGGCTCGGGATCGTCCACGCGCCGCTGCCGCTTCTCAACACGCCGTTCTCGGTGCAGATCGGGCTGGTCTATTCCTATCTGCCCTACATGGTGCTGCCGCTTTACGCCGCGCTCGAGCGGCTCGATCCGGTGCTGCTCGAGGCGGCGTCCGATCTTGGCTGTCGGCCGTCGGCGGCGTTCTGGCGCGTGACGTTCCCCTTGTCGCTGCCGGGCGTGATCGCTGGCTTCCTGCTGGTGTTCATCCCGATGTGCGGCGAGTTCGTGATCCCCGATCTTCTGGGCGGGCCCAGCACCTTGATGCTCGGCAAGGTCCTGTGGGACGAATTCTTCACCAACCGCGACTGGCCGGTCGCGAGCGCGGTCGCGGTGGCGATGGTCCTGTTCCTGATCGTGCCCATGGGCGTCGTGCGCCGCTACCTCGCCGGCACCGGCGAGTAGCAAGCGCCTCACGTCACCAAGGGCGTCAACGCTTCCACCGTGTCGGCCTCGGCGGCAGGCTTGTCCCAACGGATGCGATGGATGCGCGGAAAGCGCATCGCAAGGCCCGATTTGTGGCGGGTCGAACGGTGCACGCTGTCGAACGCGATCTCGAGGACCAGCGCCGGCTCGACCGCCCGCACCGGCCCGAACCGCTCGATCGTATGGGCGCGGATCCAGCGGTCGAGCATGCGCAGCTCGTCGTCGGTGAAGCCGAAATAGGCCTTTCCCACCGGCACCAGCTCGCCCTCGCGCCAGACGCCGAATGTATAGTCCGAATAGAACGACGAGCGTTTGCCGTGACCGCGCTGCGCATACATGAGCACGGCGTCGACGGCGAGTGCGGCGCGCTTCCATTTGAACCACGGCCCCTTGGGCCGGCCGGTGAGGTAGGGCGAATCGCCACGCTTCAGCATGATCCCTTCGATGCCGCGCTCGCGCGCGCCGTCGCGCAGGCGCCCCAATTCGTCCCAATCGGAAAACGGCAGCAGCGGCGACAGGTCGAAAAGCGGGCGCGGCGCGCGCCGGTACCAGGCCTCGAGCCGCGCCCGCCGTGCGTCGAACGGGAGCGCGCGCAAATCCTCGCCCGCCTCCTCGATGATGTCGTAAAGGCGCACCCAGGCCGGGAAGTCGCGCAGCATCTTTGGCGTCGCCGTCTTGCGGTTCAACCGCTGCTGCAGATCGTTGAAGGGCGCCACCGCGCCTTGGCGCACCACCAGCAACTCGCCGTCGAGCACCGCGTCCTCCGGCAGCGCCGCGGTGATCTCCGGAAAGGCGGGGCCGACATCGTCGCCGGTCCGGGAATAGAGCCGCCGTCCCCCGCGCGCCACGAGTTGAACCCGGATGCCGTCCCATTTCCATTCCGCGCGATAGGCCGCCGGATCGAGCCGCGCCAATTCCTCGTCCTCGATGGGCTGAGCCAGCATCAGCGGCGTGAAGGTCGGGCGCCCGGCCGTG
>DATJLY010000280.1:0-11604 GCA_035509095.1 Allostellaceae bacterium
CGTCGTCCTCGACGCCATAGAAGCCCGGCAGCCCAAGCCGCCCGGTCTCCACCTCGCGCATATAAAGCGGGTTGACGCAATTGAGGCAGAACCAGGCGAAGCGGTCCTTGCGGGATTTGTTGGCGAACCCTTCGACGAGGACCGTCACGGCTTTGGTGTCCGAGGCCTTGAAGTTGAGCGCCATCTCCTGGCCGTCATTGATGTGCCAGAAGCCGTAATTGTATTCCGGGTGGTGGGGCACCAGCGCGGGCGTGAAGGTCACGTTGGCGCGCGGCTCGTCCACGATCTTGCCGTCGATGATCTTGAGCGAGCGGCCGCGCGGGCGATTGGAGGCCTTGGTCAGGTCGCGCACGCGCACGCCGATCAGCATGTCGCCCACCGGATAGAAGCTCGCATAGCGAAGCTCGGTTTCGGCGCTCGTGAGGTCCATCACGGTGCAGGCGGCCTTCATGCCGATCAGGCCCTTCATGAAGGCATAGGTTTCGTCGCTCAAGCATTCGTCCGTCATATCAGGCTCCTTCGCCCGTAACCTTGCGGTGGGCGGCAATGACTTTCTCGGGATCATATCCCTCGTCCATGCAACAGATCACCTTGAGATCGCCCAAGGCGCGGGTCTGGCAGGCGAGACGGAAATTCGGGTGATAGCCCCAGCCTTCGATGAAATAGCGCTCGATCTCGGTCGGTTCGGAGACCTTGCCGTCCACCACCACCATCGCACAGGTGCCGCACAGCGCATGGCCGCCGCAAAAGCTCTTCCACGCTGCCTGGTTGTCCTGCGCCGCCTTCAGAACCGACGTGCCGTCGCGGGCCTCGATCCGAAGCGGCCGGTTCGCCACAGTAATGACTGCCATGAAACGCGTTCTCCGCCGTCGACACAGCCTATGTCGGCGGAGCCTGGGCGTCAATTATCGCGGGTCCAAGCCGGCGCTGTTGCGCCGCTTGATTTCCGCTGGTAGGACGGGCCGACGGCCGAGGCAAATCCGGGACGATCACATGGTTTCGAACATATCGCGCCGCATCGCGCTCGGCGGACTGGCGGGTTCGTTCGCCTTGGCGGCCGCGCCGGCGCTCGCCGCCGACAAGCTGCGGGTCGGCAAGTCGGTGGCCGAGAATTTCGGCAACGTCCCGGTCGATGTCGGCATGGAAGCCGGCATTTTCGAGAAACTTGGTCTTGCGATCGAGGTGCTGAATTTCACCGGCGGCTCGAAAGTGACCCAGGCTCTCACGGCCGGCGCGGTCGATATCGCGCTGAGCGGGGGGCCGGAAATGGCCTTCATCGCCAAAGGCGCGCCGGAGATCGCGATCGGGACCATTTCGGAGTCGCCGATCTTCATGGGGCTTGTCGTCGGCAATCCAACGACCGTGCGAACCGTCGATGATCTCAAGGGCAAGCCGGTCGGCATCGCGAGCCCCGCATCGGTGACGAACTGGGCGGTCGACGAATTGAGCCGGCAGAAGGGCTGGACCGACGCGCATGACCGCGCGGTTCCGGTCGTGATCGGCGGCTCGACCGCGGCGGTGATCGCGGCGCTCAAGACCGGACAGGTGGTGGCCAGCATGTCGGCGACACAGGCGGGCTATCTTCTCGAGGCGCAGAACGAAGGCCGGCTCCTGATCGATTGCTCGCAATATGTCGGCACGTTCGAGCTGTTCACGATCTTCGCCAGCACCGCGATCACCAAGCAGAATCCCGACGCCGTGCGCCGCTTCCTCAAAGGCTGGTACGCGGCGGTCGATTACATGAAGAGCCACAAGGACGAGACTGTCCGGATCGCGTCTCGCGTCACGAATTACCCGCCCGACGTTATGGCACGCTCCTATGACGCCTTCATGCCGGCCTTCTCGACCAACGGCAGGTGGGATCCGAAGGCGCTCGAGGCGCTCCGGACCTCCTTCGTTCAGCTCAAGCTCCTCAACGAGCCGATCGACATGTCGAAATTCTACACGGAGCAGTTCCTGCCGGCGGCCTAGCTCACGCCTGCCGCAGCGCCGGCATCACGTCGCGCGCAAAGCGCCGAAGCTGATCCTTGAACTCTTCGGGCGCGAGCCCTTCGGGCCAATGGATCATGAACGTGTCGAGGCCGGGATATTTCGCGGCGACCGATTTGATGCCGTCGATCACCTCGGCCGGCCGGCCGCAGAACCAGGCTTTCTGCTCGACGCCGTCCTTCAGGGACGGGAGCCGCGTCGGCGCGCCCGGCGTGCCCCATTGCCGGCCCTGCTCGTCGGCGTAACGGACGAAGCCGAACGGCGCGAACCATTTGAAGCGCTCGTCATGCGCGGGCTCGAGCCGGCGCATCGCCTCCTCGCGGCTATCGGCAAGGTAGACCCCGGCACCCCAGATCATGTCCTCGCCGAGCTTCTTCTCGCGGCCGTGCTTGAGGCAGGCGGCATGATAGGCGCGTACGACATCATCGAGGATCTTCTCGCCGTTCAACGTGATCATCGCCTTCAGGCCATAGCGCGCCATCATCTCGATGGTCTTGCCGCTCGCGATCGGCATCCAGATATCGACCGGCCGATGTTTCGGCCGCGGCACCAGCGTGATGTCGGTCAATTGGTAGCCGCGATATTCCACCGGAGCCGGGCATTCATAGTATTTGCCCTTGAACCGGAACGACTGATCATTGAAAGCGGAGAGCAGCAGCCGAAGCTGCTCCTCGAACAGCTCGCGGTTCTTGTCGGCGTCGAGGAGCGGCGCGCCGAACGTCTCCACCTCGCGCGTATGGTAGCCGCGTCCGACGCCCATGATGACGCGTCCGTCCGTGACGATGTCGGCCATCGCGTAGTCCTCGGCGAGGCGCAGCGGATGCCACATCGGCAGCACGTTGAAGGCACAGCCGAACTTCAGCCGCTTTGTCTGTGTCGCAAGCCACAGGCCGAGCTGGATCAGGTTCGGGAAGACCTCATAGCCCTCGCGCTGGAAATGATGCTCGGCCGTCCACAGCACCTCGAAGCCAAGCTCGTCCATGAGCCGGGCCACGTCGCGGGCCGTGAAGAACGCCTCGGCAAGCCGCTCGTCGGAATAAAGCCGTTCGTTGGCCGGCGTGCCGCCGAGCCCGATATTGTCGAGCTCGATCTGACCGACATAAAGGACATGGAAATTCTTGATCACTCGATGATCCTCCCTAGGCGGGCCAAGCCGGCTCATGATATCCCAGCGGCACGGCCGGGCGCGACCAATAGGCCGGTGTCCTGGCCATGCGCACAACCGGCTTCAGATGATGGAGCCGTCCGGCCGGCGTCTCGGTGTCGACCGTCCAGCGCGCCAATTCCTCTTTCGTGACATCGGCCGGCACGTCGGCGAGATCGCGTGCCGGCACCTCGCCCATGCCGACAAGCCAGCGGCCGGTCCGCGCCAAGGACACCCGCACGAGCCAGCTTCCGCCCTCGCGGGCACGGCGGCCGAGCGCGACCATCGCGCCGAACGCCATTAGATACCCCGAGAGATAATCGATCGCCGAGGCCGGATAGAATTGCGGCGTGCCGAGCTCCTCGCCCGGGAATACCGCGCCCTGGCGCAGCGTCATTCCCGACACATTCTGGATGACGGTGTCGAAGCCGCGGCGTGACGCAAACGGTCCCTTGTGCCCAAAGGCGCTCAACGAGACATAGACAAGCCCCGGCCGCAGCGCCGCGAGCGTTTCGGGCGAAAGCCCGCGCTCCGCGAGCGTTCCCGGACGATAGCCTTGAGAAAAGATGTCGGCCTCGCGGATCAGGGATTTGAGCTGCATCAGATCTCGCAATTCCCTGAGGTCGAGATTGGCGGCAAGCTTCCCATGGCCGGTGTCGAATTCCTGATAGGGAATGATCGGCAGATGCGCCGCGCTGATCTTCATCACCTCGGCGCCGTGCTCGGCAAGCGTGCGGCCGCAGGTCGGACCCGCGAGGACGCGCGTAAGGTCGAGCACGCGGATGCCTGACAGCGGCCGGTCGCCCGGCGGCAGCGGTTCGGGCGCGCTGTCGCCGATCTTGATGATCTCGACGAGCGGCAGCGAGGCGACCGCGATGCCGTGCGGGTGTTCCGCCCATTCCGCCAGACTGCGCACCATGCCGCCGGCGCCGCCTGCGGCCACGATCGCCGCTTCGAGCTCGAGCGCGTCCCACGAGGCGACCGCGCGCCGCACGGCCGCACGGTCCTCCGGCACGCCCAGCACGCCAAGCGCGGCCGCACGATGATGCGGGAAATTGGCGTGGATATAGCTCCAGCGCCCGTTGCGCGCCGGATACATGCCCATCACCGCGTTGCGGTCGTTGCGGACCTTGGCGCCGTCGATGGTGAGGTAGTGCGAGCTGCGCATCGCGGCCGCGGCCTGGCGCAGATCGACCGACAAGGACTGACCTTCGCCTGTGCGCAGCGCCCAGAGCGACGCCGCCGCAACCCCGGCCGCGGCGATCGCCGCCGCCGCTGCCTCGCCGATGCGGAACGGCGTTCGCAGCACCGGATCGCCGCCCCCCGTGATCTCGACGGCGCGCGCGAGCTCTGCGGGCAAGCCCGCGAGCGACAACAACACGGCAAGGGCGTCCTCGGCGGCCATGGCTCGATCCTCCCATTCCCCGCGTCCACACTAAAGCAGGTTCGCCGCTCCTTGTGTGTGCGAGAGGTCGCGCGCCGGCGGACCGCAGCATCGCACCGGATTGGCACCAGAATTGATTGCCCGTCGCGGCTGCCCCATAATGCCAGTAAAGCACTTCCGTTCCGAGGGAGGATGGCCATGGACGGTGCAAAGCTCGATCCGCAGGCGGCCACGGAAACGCAATTGCCGCTGCGGCTTCATCACAACGCGTTCGTCGTCCGCGACCAGGAGACGAACCGGCATTTCTTCGAGGATATTCTGGGGATGCCGCTCGTCGCGACCTGGTGCGAGCGCATGTTCAACCGCGATCTCGGCCGCGACGTGGACTATTGCCACACGTTCTTCGGCCTTGCCGACGGCGGCGCGCTCGCGTTCTTCCAGTTCGCCGATGCCGAAATGTACGAACGCTCGAAGCCGATCTTTCCGGAAATCCCGTCCTTCAACCATATCGCGATGAAGGTCGATGACGCCACGTTCGACGCGATGGAGCGGCGCCTCAAGGACGGGGACGTCCCTTGCCGCGTCGTCGATCACGGCTATTGCCGGTCGATCTATGCGACGAGCCCGGACGGTCTGCGGGTGGAATTCACGGTCGATCCGCCGCATGTCGACACGATCAACGCAATGCGCCTTGCCGACGCGCACAGCGAGCTGGCGCGCTGGCTCAAAGGCGACCGGCGGGTCAACAATCTCGACCGGCACTGAGGGCAGGCATTCCCATGCTCGTGACCACGGTCGTCGGCAGCTATCCGCAGCCAGACTGGCTCATCGACCGCGCGCATCTGGGCGTGCCGCGGGTGCGCGCGCCCAAGCTGTGGCGTGTTGCCGACTCAGTGCTGGAGACGGCGCAGGACGACGCCACCGTCCTCGCGATCCGGGACATGGAGCGGGCCGGCATCGACGTGATAACGGACGGCGAAATTCGACGCGAAAGCTACTCCAACCGCTTCGCGACGGCTCTCGACGGCATCGATCACGAGCATCCCGGCAGCACGATTGGGCGAACCGGCACGGCCAATGTCGTGCCGCGCGTGGTCGGGCCGATCCGTCGCCGGCATGCCGTCGAAGTGCGCGATGTCGAGTTCTTGCGCGCCAATACCGACCGGACCATCAAGATCACCATTCCCGGTCCCTTCACCTTGGCGCAGCAAGCGCAGGATGATTATTACAAGGACGAGGAGGCGCTGGCGCTCGACTATGCCGTCGCGGTGAACGAAGAGGCGCGGGAACTGAAGAAGGCCGGCGCCGACATCATACAGCTCGACGAGCCCTGGCTTCAGGCGCGGCCCGACCGGGCGCATCGCTATGGCGTCAAGGCGATCAACCGCGCCCTCGAGGGCATTGCCGGCCCGACCGCGATCCATCTCTGCTTCGGCTATGCCAATGCGGTGCGGGACAAGCCCAACGCCTATGCGTTCCTGGCTCCGCTCGCCGATAGCGCGATCGACCAGATCTCGATCGAGGCGGCGCAGCCGAAACTCGATCTGGGTCAGCTCAAGGACATCGCCGGCAAGACCGTCGTGATCGGCGTGCTGGATCTCTCGGCGCCGACTGTCGAGACGCCGGAAATAGTGGCCGGGCGCATCCGTCAGGCACTCGCGCATGTGGCGCCTGAGCGGCTGGTGCCGGCGCCCGATTGCGGCATGAAATACATGCCGCGCGCCGTCGCTTTTGCGAAGCTCAAGGCGCTTGCCGACGGGGCCGCGATCGTCCGCCGCACGCTCGGCTAGCCAGAATCGTTCATTGGGAGAGGCGTCGATAAAATGCTGACATTTCAAAATCCGATCCGCACCCCCGTCATCATGCGCTCGCGCCTCATGCTCGAGGCGGTCTCGGAGCTCGTCGCGGCGAACGAATGGCGCGACAAGCAGGTGATGATCCTGATGCGCCCACAAGGCGACGACAAATGGCGGCTGCGTTTTTTTGCGAGCGACGCGCCGGGATCGGTCGATGCGATCGCGAGCGGTGAGGCGGATATCGCGATCTGCAATCCGGGCGGCGTGCTCGGCATGGCGATGCGGGGCCGCGGCCCTTACAAGACACCCTTGCCGCTGCGTTCGATCATGGTGATCCCGCAATTCGACCAGCTCGGCTTCGCGGTGACCGGCAAGACCGGTCTGCGGACCCTGGGCGACTTGAAGCGCACCAAGTACCCGCTGCGCGTTTCGCTGCGCGGGCAGCCCGATCATTCGGTGCATCTCATCTGCAACCACATCCTGAACGCCTATGGGATGTCGCTCGACGACATCGTGAAATGGGGCGGCAAGATCACCTATACCGAGGGCATGCCCTATGGACCGGACCGGCTCGGCGCGGTGGAACGGGGCGAGATGGACGCGGTGTGGGACGAGGCGCTACCGCTGTTCGCGCCGCAATCGATCAAGATGGGGATGAAGTTCCTGGCCATCGACGAGCCGGAGCTCAAAAAGCTCGAGGCGGACGGGCTGATGCGGGTGCCGATCACCGACCAGGAATATCCGGGCCTTGGCGAGGATGTTCCGGCGATCGATTTCTCCGGCTGGCCGGTCTTCTGCCTCGCGAGCCAGCCCGAGGAGCGGATCTATAATTTCTGCGCCGCGCTTGACGCGCGCAAGGCGCGCATTCCCTGGTACGGTGAAGGGCCGATGCCGCTTGATCAGCTCTGCAAGGATACGCGCGACGGGCCGCTTTATCTCCCGCTCCATCCCGGTGCCGAGCGGTATTGGAAAGAGCGCGGATATATCTGATCGGGAGCGGCTGATCAGCCGCTCGGGATGGCGGCTTCCGGCATACCAATTTGCCGGGCCGCCTCCACCAGCTCTTTCCACGTGTTGGCGTCGATCGGGATGCCGCTTTCGAGACGCTTGGCGCGCGACTTCCGCTCGGGCTCGCCGGCGATCATCACCTCTTCGATGCCGGGGCGCGGCGGCGAGGATTTGACCCAGCCGATCAGCGCATCCGCCTCGCGCGCCATCCATCCCGTATCGCCGAAGCGCGCCGGATCGAGCGCGATCGAGAACATGCCGTTCTTGACGCCGCGGTTCGGGATGTTCGCCTGCATCGCGCCGCCGCCGGTCATCACGCCCGCCAACAGCTCGCACGCGAGCGCCAGTCCCGATCCTTTATGCTCGCCGAACGGCAGCATTGCGCCGTTGCCGCGGAAGAATACGGCGGGATCCGTCGCCTCGTTGCCGGCCGCGTCGATCAGGTGACCCGGCGGCAGCGCTTTGCCCTCGTTGAGGGCGACGCGCAGTTTGCCGGCGGCGACGCGGCTGGTCGCGAAATCGAGCACCACGGGCGGCGTGCCGGCAGCGCCGGGAAAGGTGATGCACACGGGATCGGTGCCGAACCGTCCGGCCATGCCGCCGAACGGCGCGACGCGTCCGGGCGCGATCATCACATTGACGAACTGGATCGACACAAGACCCGCCGCGGCCGCTTGCTCGCCATAGGTGCCGACGCGGGCCACGTGGTGCGTATTGCGCAAGGCGAAGATGCCGACGCCCAGGCGCTTTGCCGCATCGATCGCCCATTGGGTTGCCTCGCGCGCGGTCACCTGGCCATAGCCCATCTGGCCGTCGAACACCGCGATCGGTCCCGTCTCGCTGACAAGAACGGCGTGCCGATTGGGATGGAGATGCCCCTCGCGCACATTGCGCAGATAGGTCGGGATCATGCCGACCCCATGGCTGTCATGGCCCTTGAGATTGGCCTCGACGAGATGGGATGCCACTTCCTGGGCCTCAGGCTCGGCGCTTCCGGCCGCCTCGATGATGGTCCGGACAAAGCGTGTGAGCGGATCGGCGGCGATGATCATGGCTCTTCCCCAATCAAATGTCGGCGGGCGGCAGAGGCGTACGGCCGCGCAGAATATCGGATGCCTTCTCCGCGATCATGATCACCGGCGCGTTGAGGTTGCCGCCGATCGGATCCGGCATGATCGAGGCATCGATCACCCGGAGGCCCTCGACACCGCGGACCCGGAATTCGTGATCGACGACCGCCATAGGGTCGTCGCCGATCCGGCACGTGCCGGCGGGGTGATGGATCTGAATCGTGTTGGCGCGGATATAGGCGTCGATCTCGGCATCGGTCTTGATCTCGGGCGCGGGCAGGATGCGGCGCTTTGCAAGACCCGAAAAAGCCTTGGTCTCTTCGACCGCACGGATCGCGAATTTCATGCCTTCGCGCATCGCGCGTCGGTCATAGTCGGTCGAGAGGAAATTGTTGAGGATGCGCGGCGAAGCCAGCGGATCGGCCGTTCCCAGCGTGACTTCGCCTCGGCTTTGCGGCCGCAAATGGCAATAGGTAAGGCCCAGCACGTCGGGTTGGGGCGGCCTTATCACCGGGAACCATTCGCGCGCGCGGATGCCGCCGACGCCGCAGAAATATTGGAGATCCGGTGCTTCGAGCCCGGTCTCGCTGTTCGTGAAGGCGGTGCCGATGGCTGGCACGCGCGTGGCGAACCCCGTGCGGCGGAAATAGGCCTCGGCCAAATGCAGCGCAAGCCGATCGAGCCGCAATCCGCGATGGAAGCTTCCCTCGGTCGCGCGCAGCCATTGCGTCGGCATGCTGGGATGGTTCCAGAGATTCTGCCCCACGCCTGGCAGGTCGAGACGCACGGCGATGCCGACGCGCCGTAGCGCGTCTGCCGGGCCAATGCCCGACAGCATCAGAAGCTGCGGCGAATTATAGGCGCCGCCGGCGAGGATCACCTCGCGCTCCGCGAGCACGTCGTGCGCCTTGCCGTCTTGGACATAGGCGACGCCGACCGCTCGCATGCGATCGAACCGGATCGCGGTCGCGTGGGCGCGCGTCACCAGCGTGACATTGCCGCGCCGCATCGCCGGCCGCAGATAGGCCACCGCCGCGCTCGACCGGCGGCCGTTGCCGATCGTATGCTGAAGCCGGCCGAAACCTTCCTGCTCGCCGGCGTTGTAGTCGTCATTGGCGCGATATCCCAACTTCGACGCCGACGCCATGAAGGCGTCATGGACGTCGTCGTTCGCGAGATTCTTGCACGTGAGAAGCGGGCCGGCGCCGCCGCGAAACCCGCTTTCCCCTTCGGCGAACGATTCCGCGCGCTTGAAATAGGGAAGCACGTCGGCATAGGACCAGCCTTTGAGACCAAGCTGCGGCCAGCGGTCGTAATCGATCCGATGACAGCGCACATAGGCCATGATGTTGATCGATGACGAGCCGCCGACGACCTTGCCGCGCGGATGCTCGATCCGGCGGTTGTCGAGATGGGGCTCCGGCTCGCTGACATAACTCCAATTCCAGCGCGGATCGTTCCACGCCTTGCCGACGCCGAGCGGAAGATGGATGAGCCAATGATCATCCTCGCCGCCCGCTTCGATCACAAGGATGCGCCGGGTGGAGTCCTCGCCCAGCCGCGCCGCCAGCACGCAGCCGGCCGAGCCCGCGCCCACGATGATCGTGTCGTAGCGGCTCATGCTCCGATCGGCATCAATCGGCATCGGAGATCACGTCTAGAACACGTACTCGATCTCGTGCATCCGCGGCAGCGGAAGCTTTAGCTCGAAGGCCTCCTTCGCGAAGAGATCTTCGAGCCGCGGCCGGGGACCGGTCAGCACCTGGTCATGCACATATCCGACGAGCGTGTCGTAGTTGCGCCGGTTGCGGTCGGAGAGGCCGTATTCCCACGGGTCGTTCCCGAGCAGTGCGGTCTCCTCCTCCCAATAGGTACGGAAGAAGGCAAGCGGCACGTTGCGCGGATTGGCGACGCGCTGGATCGCGATCTGCTTTGCTTCCTCGAAGGCAAGCGTCAGGCTCTCGACGACCCACGGATGCTTGTGGACGAGCGCCGTCGGAACGGTCGTCACATGCATGATCGGGAAGAAGCCGGTGCGGCGGTAATAGTCGGTTTCGACCTCTTGGTAATTGGGCCATAGCCGCGCGACGCGCGGATCGCCCTTCGCGTGGGCCGCGTTGACATTGGGCTGGATGATGGCGTCGACCTCGCCATCGAGCAGCATCTGCTCCACCTTTTTGCCCTTGGGAAGGACATCGAGGCGCAGATCGTTGCGCGCCTGGGCCGAGGCCTCGTCGAGCGTCTCAATGACCCAGGTGATGGAGCGGTGCGGCGCGCCATGCTCTTCGAGATGCCCACGCATCCAGTAATTCGCAGCGGCGCCAATGGTGCGACAGGCAACGCGCCGCCCGGCAAGGTCGGCGGGTCGCGTGATGCCCTTGCCGGTGTTTATGTAAATGAATCCGTGGCGAAAGCGGCGGTGCAGGAAAACCGGGATCGCCGTGATGTCGTCGCGCCCGTGTGCCTTTTGCACGACATAGTGGCCGCCATTGTACTCGTTGATGTCGCAGGCGCGATTATCGGCGACGCGGTCATGGATGGCGCCGGTGCCCGGAAACTCGCCTTGCACCAACTCGATGCCCTTCGGCGCGACGGTGCCGTCCTTCAGCGCGCGCACGATCTCGTAATCGCCGGTGAGCATGGTAAGCCGCAATTTGCCTGCAGGTTTGCGCGCCGCTTTTCGCGTCGCCGCGCGAGCCGGGGATTTTCCCTTTGCCGCAGCCTTCGATTTTGCCTTGGCTTTTGCCTTTGCCTTGCGTGCCGCCGCCATGTCGTCCTCGCCGTCTCCCGGCAGCGACTATCCCCCTTTTCCACCGCGCCGAAAAGGGCCGGGGCGTCGCGCCTTCGTCACGGTCTCATTGGTCACTCGGCCGCTTGGCGCGCGCCAGCTTCGTCGGCAAGGAGGCGTTCGACGATGCGCCGAGCTTGGAGGCCGCCGGCATCGCCGACCAGGTCGATCTGCCGCGCCGCCGGATCGAGGTCGATGATCTTCTGCTCGGCCTCGAGCATGTCCTTGTCCTCGTTGAAGGCGGCGACGGTCGAGACGTAGCCCTGCTCGTCCATGGCCTTGTCGTCGACCCGGAAATTGCGGCAGCTCCCCCAAAAATAGTGGCAGCTCGTCTCTGTCTCGGGCGTCATCGCGTCGAGGATCACAAGTCCGCGATTGACCCGGTTGGTCGGATCGTCCGCGCGCTTGCCGGCTTCGACGGTATT
>DATJLY010000281.1:0-9063 GCA_035509095.1 Allostellaceae bacterium
GCGCAGCAAGGCTGCGGGCGAGGCCGCATTGCGCGCGGTGCGCCCCGACGCGATCATCCTTCGCCCGTCGATCGTGTTCGGGCCGGAAGACGATTTCTTCAATCGCTTCGCCGGTTATGCGCGCGTCCTGCCCATCCTCCCGTTGATCGGCGGCGGCACGACGCGGTTCCAGCCGGTCTATGTCCGCGACGTGGCGTCGGCCGCCGTGGCCGCGCTCATCCTTCCCGAAGCGCAAGGCCGCATCTATGAGCTCGCGGGTCCGCGCGTCCTGACCTTCAAGGAGCTCATGGAGCTCATCCTGGAGGTGACGCGGCGCAGTCCGCCGCTCATCAACGTTCCCGTATCGCTCGCAGCGGTCAAGGCGTGGTTCCTCGAATTCCTGCCGAAGCCGCCGCTCACGCGCGACCAGCTCCGGATGATGGAACGTGACAACGTGCCGGCGTCCGGCATGCCCGGCCTTGCGGCGCTTGGTATCGAGCCCAATTCGCTCGAAGCGATCCTTCCGACCTATCTCGAGCGGTTTCGCCACCGCGGCCTGTGGCGGCCACGCACCACCTGATCAAAAGGATGAATCGGGCGCGTTGAGGAACGCCTCTTCCTCGGGCGTGGAAGCGCGGCCCAGCGCGCGATTGCGGTGGGGGAACCGCCCGAACCGGTCGATGATCGCGTGGTGCTTTCGCGCAATCTCGAGCCAGGCCTCGTGCCCGGTGCAGGGCGGGATTGCGGCAAAGAGGCGCACGGAGCGCACCTGGTCGGCCAAATCCTCGCTGTGCTCGAACGGCAGATAAAGGAAGAGCCGCCGCACCGGAGTGAGCGAGGCGTCGAAGCCACGGGCGAGCGCGCGCGAAGCGACCTCGCGCGCCTTGGCGTCGCACGAAAAGGCGCGCGCCGCGCCGCGATAGAGGTTGCGCGGCAGTTGATCGAGCAACAGCACCAGCGCGAGCGCGCCCTCGGGTGTCTCGGCCCAGCGATCGACCCCGCCTTCCGCCGCGGTCTCATGCAAGGCCCCGAACCGCTCGCCGAGGGCGGCATCGAAGGCATCGTCGGACCTGAACCAGACCATTCGCAGCTCGTCGCAACCTGGCGTGCCCTGGGCGCCGAACCAGAAATCGAGGAGCGCTTGCGGATCGTCGCTCATTCTGCCGCCCGGTTGCCGAAAAGGGGCCCAAGTGCGGAAAAATTTCCGGAGCCTGGGGCGGTTTTGCTATGATTCGCGATTGCCATGCGTGTTCTCTATCATTTCCTGCTGTCGCCGACGTCGCGCAAGCTGCGCCTCGTCCTCCACGAAAAGGCGCTGGACTATACCCCCAAGATCGAGAAATGGTGGGAACGGCGGCCCGAATTCCTAGCGCTGAACCCCGCGGGGGAGGTGCCGGTGCTGATCGAGCCCGATGGCACGGTGCTTGCCGATCCCGTCGCCATCATCGAATTTCTCGACGAGACCTACCGTGAGAAGCTGCTGATCGGCCTCAATCCGCTCGATCGGGCGGAGACGCGCCGGCTCGTCGGCTGGTTCGACGGGAAAATGGGCCGCGAGGCGAGCGAACCGATCCTCGCCGAAAAGCTGATGAAGCGCTTGACCGGAACCGGGGGGCCCGATTCGGCGGTGCTGCGGGCGGCCAAGGCCAATCTCGGCATGCATCTTGACTATATCAGCTTCCTCGCCGAGCGGCGGCGCTGGCTCGCCGGCGACCATTTCTCGGTCGCCGATATCAGCGCGGCCGCCCATCTCTCGGCGCTCGATTATCTGGGCGACGTGCCGTGGGACGACCACGAGCCGGCCAAGGAATGGTACGCGCGGATCAAATCGCGTCCGACCTTCCGTCCCCTGTTGGCCGACCATTTGCCGGGAATTGCGCCGCCGCCGCATTACGCCGACCTCGATTTCTAGGCCTCATTCCGGCGTCTTGGCGTCACCACCCAGGCGGGCGAGGTTGGCCTTTGCGGCAGACGCCTCGGGCGAACCGGGTGCGTCCTTCTCGACCTTGTGCCAGTCGGCGCTTGCCCCCGCGGCGTCGCCCCCGAGCCGGCGGATATTGCCGCGCTCCAAAAGGCCCGGAATGTCGTTGGGCGCCGCGGCAAGCGCCGTCGCGATATCGGCGCGCGCGCGGTCAAGATCGCCGAGTTGGCGCCAGGCGGAAGCGCGATAGACAAGGGCGTCGGCGCGGCCCGGCGCCAGCGCCAGCGCGCGGCTGAGATCGGCGACGGCGCGGTTCCAGTCCCGCAGCTCGGCGTCGGCGCGGGCGCGGTCGATCAGGATGTCCGGGTCCTGAGGCGTGAAGGCGAGTGCCGCGTCGAGATCCGCCTTCGCTTTGTCCGGCGCATTGGCCAGGATCCAGGCCTGCCCCGCCTGCTGCAGCGCACCGGCCCTGAGGTCGGGCCCGCGCTGCATCATCGCGCCGGCGAGCGTCTCGAACCGGCGGGCCGCTTCGGGATAGCGGCCAAGCCCGAAAAGCGCGACGGCGGCACAATGGTCGGCCGGAAAGCCGCCGCCCGAGGCACGCCATGTTTCGGCGGTCGCGAGCGCCTTGTCAGGGGTTTTCCGCGCGGCATCGAGGCATTTGCCGTATTGAGCGCTGTCGTCCTCTTGCGCCGGCGTCGACATGGGCACCGCCGGTTCCGCGGCCCGGCCATGCCCGCATGCGAGGAGAAGGATGGCAAGCGCAGCGCCCAGCAGCGCCGACGCGCGGCTACTCGCCAGGCTGGCTTGCCACGTGCGCGCCGGCATGCGTTTCCGCGGGCACCGGCTCGGAGCGGACGAACTTCGCGAACGCCGTCCGCACCCATTCGAGATAGAGGAAGATGACCGGCGTGATGAACAGGGTCAGCGACTGCGACACGACCAATCCGCCTACGACGACGAGACCCAGCGGCTGGCGCAGCTCCGATCCCTGGCCCAACGCGAACGCGATCGGAAGGCCGCCCATGATCGCCGCCATCGAGGTCATCATGATCGGCCGGAAGCGCAGCAAGCACGCATCGAAGATCGCTTCCTCGGCGCTCATGCCGTTGCGCTGCCGCTCGAGCGCGAAGTCGATCATCATGATCGCGTTCTTCTTCACGATGCCGATCAGCATGACGATGCCGATGATCGCGATGACGCTCATGTCCTTGTGGAACAACAGGAGGGTCAGAAGCGCGCCCAGCGCCGCCGCCGGCAACCCCGACAGGATCGTGATCGGGTGGATGAAGCTCTCGTAGAGAATGCCAAGCACGATATAAATCACCAGCACGGCGGCGAACAGCAAGAGCCCCTGGCCTTCGAGCGCCTGCTGAAAGACCTGGGCGTTGCCCTGATAGCTGGTCGTGACGGTGATCGGCATCGCGACCTGACGCTCGAGCGCCGCGATCCCGCTGACGGCGGTGCCAAGCGAGGTGCCGGGCGCGAGGTTGAAGGCGATCGTGACGGACGGGAGCTGGCCCTGGTGGTTCATGGTCACCGGGCCCACCCCCGATTCGATCTTCGCTACCGCGCCCAGCGGTACGGTCTGGTTGAACGAGCTGCGGAGATAGATCTTCGAAAGATCGCTCGGCGAGGTCTGGAATCTCTTTTCGATCTCGAGGATCACATAGAAACTGTCATAGGGCTCATAGATGGTCGAAATCTCGCGAGAGCCGAACGCGTCGAACAGCGTCGTCTTGATCTGATCCATCGTGATGCCGAGCTGCGCGGCCTTGTCCCGATCGATATTGACGACGGCGAGACGGTTGTGAAGCTCGAGGTCCGTGTTGACATCCTGCACGCCCGGCAACTGGGCGATGCGGTCCCGCATGATCTCCGCGTAGTGGTAGAGCTCGTCCGTGTCGCTGTCCTGGAGCGTGTATTGGTAGGCGCTCTTGGCGAGACGGCCACCGAGATTGATGTTCTGCAAACTCTGAAAGAAGGTGATGATGCCCGGAATCCGCGCCATCTTCGGCCGCAGCTCTTGGATCACCTGATCCGCGGACAGCTTGCGCTCGTCACGAGGCTTCAATTGGATGAAGAGCCGGCCGATATTGAGGGACGGGCTCGACCCCACCGCGCCGATCGCGGCATTGACATGGTCGACGTTCGGATCGGCCTTGATCGCGTTCGCGACCGCAAGTTGATGCTCCGACATGCCGGCGACCGACACGTCCTGCTCGCCTTCGGTGAAGCCGACGATCTGGCCCGTGTCCTCGCTCGGGAAAAATCCCTTGGGCACGACGGCGAATAGATATCCCGACAGCCCGATCAGCAGGATGGTGACGAAAAGGGTGACGCGGCGCCATCGCATGACCCGGGTCAGGGCCCAGCGATAGCCGGCGAGGAGCCCGTCGAAGCCGCCATCCGCCACGCGATAGAAGAAGTTGTGCTTCGCGTCGTGCCGTACCGGCTTCAAGAGCCGCGAGCACAGCATCGGCGTGAGCGTCAGCGACACGAACCCCGAAATGAGGATCGTCATGCTGATCGTGACCGCGAATTCGCGGAACACGCGGCCGACGACGCCGCCCATGAACAGCACCGGAATGAACACCGCGACGAGCGACAGGGTGATGGACAGGATCGTGAACGCGATCTCGCGCGCGCCCATGAAGGCGGCTTCCATCACCCGCTTGCCGGACTCGATGTACCGCACGATGTTCTCGAGCATGACGATCGCGTCGTCGACGACGAACCCGACGGAAAGCGTCAACGCCATGAGCGAGAGATTGTCGATGCTGTACCCCAGAACCTCCATTCCGGCGAAGGTGCCGATGATCGACACCGGGAGCGCGAGCGCCGGGATGATCGTGGCGGTCACGTTCTTCAGGAACACGAAGATCACGAGGACCACCAGCACCGCGGTCAGCATCAGCGTGAACTGCACGTCGTGCACCGAATTGCGGATCGAGACCGATCGGTCGAGCAGCACGTCGAGATGCACGGCCGCCGGAAGCTCGGCCTCGAAGATCGGGATCAGCGCGCGGATCTGATCGACCACCTGGACGATGTTGGCGCCCGGCTGGCGCAGGATCGCCAGCATGATGGCGGGATTGCCGTCGAACCAGCTCGCGACCTGATCGTTGTCGACGCTGTCGACAACCTTCGCCACGTCCCTGAGGCGGACCGGCGCCCCGTTGCGATAGGCGATGATGAGCGGCTCGTAGTCCTTGGCATGTTCGAGCTGCCCGTTCGCCTGAAGAGTGAATGATTTCTGCGGCCCCTGCATGTTGCCGACAGGCGTCGACGAGTTGGCCGCATCCACGGCATTCATCACGTCGTCGAGCGTGATCGCCTTGGCGGCGAGCGCCTCGGGATTGGCCTGTACGCGGACGGCAAAGTGCTGCTGCCCAAAGATCAGCACCTCCGCCACGCCGCTGATGGTCGACAGGCGCTGCGAGATCTTGGTCTCGGCAAACTCGTCGACATCCCGGAGCGG
This sequence comes from Allostellaceae bacterium, assembly GCA_035509095.1. Taxonomy (GTDB): domain Bacteria; phylum Pseudomonadota; class Alphaproteobacteria; order ATCC43930; family CGMCC-115725; genus DATJLY01. The sequence continues at coordinate 5,382 of DATJLY010000281.1, forward strand.
CACTGTCTTCGACGACAGGTTGAGGAACAGGATCGGCGAGTCGGCCGGATTCACCTTGATGAAGGAGGGCGGGGTCGTCATCTGGATCGGCAGATGCCGTGCCGCCGCGGTCATCGCCGACTGCACGTCCAGCGCGGCGCCGTCGATGTCGCGATTGAGGTCGAATTGGAGCGTGATGCTGGAAATGCCCTCGCCGCTCGACGAGATCATCGAGCTGAGACCGGCGATCGTCGAGAACTGCTTTTCGAGCGGGGTGGCCACCGAGGAGGCCATGGTCTCGGGGCTCGCGCCAGGAAACACGCAATTGACGACGATGGTCGGAAAATCGACCCGCGGCAGCGCATCCACCGGAAGCAGCCGATAGCTGAACAGCCCGAAGACGACGAAGGCCAGCATCAACAGCGTCGTCATCACCGGACGACGAATGCACAGCTCCGGAAGCGTCATGACGCCGGATCCGCCTTCGCCGGCGATGGCGTGGCCGAACGGATTTCCACCTTCACGCCATTGGTGAGGCGCATCTGCCCGTCGGTCACGACCCGATCGCCGGCGCTGAGCCCCGACGCGATGACGGTCTTCCCGTCGACGGTGCGCGCGACCTTGACCGGCCGAAGCTCGGCCGTGAGATCGCTCTTGATGAGATACACATAGTCGTTGTCCTGGCCCACCTGCACCGCGGCGGGCGGCACCACGATCGCATCGGGATCGACCCGCGTCGTCACCGACACGTTGACATACTGGCCAGGCCAGAGCCTCTCGTCATCGTTCGCGAATTGGGCCCGCACGGCGATCGTGCCCGACGTCACGTCGACGCTGTTGTCGAAGAACTGAACCGCACCCATGATCGGCGCGCCATCGTCGCCCTGCGGCCGGACGATGACCGGCACCGGCCCTTTGCTCATCGCCTCCCTGAGCGCGGGAAGCTCGTCCTGCGGCAGGTTGAAATTGACGTAGATCGGCTTGATCTGGTTGACGGTGGCAAGCGGCACGTCGTTCGATTTGATGCTGTTGCCGGACTTGATCGCGATGGCGCCGACGCGCCCGTCGATCGGCGCCGTGATGGTGTCGTAGCTCAGCATCACCTTGGCGTTGTCAAGCAGCGCCTGATCCGCGGCGGTTGTCGCGTCCAACGCCTGCGCCGTCGTCGTGTCGGTGTCGAACTGCTGCTTCGACATGAAGTCCTTGCCGACGATCGGCGTGTCGCGCTCGACATTGCGCTTCGCATTGGCGTGCTGCGCCTGATCGCGGGCAAGCTGCGCCTGCATCTGGAGCACCTGCGCCTGGGCCGCGCGGGCGTCGAGCCGGAACATCACGTCGCCGGTTTTTACATACTGCCCGTCATGGATCGCCACGCTGTCGATATAGCCGTCGATGCGCGACTTCACCGATACGGTGGCGATCGGCATGACCGTGCCGATCGTCTCGATGAGCGCCGGGACCGGCATTTCGGTCGCAGTCGCCACGACAACGGGAACCCCGGCGGCGGCGCGCCGCGGCACGTCGGCGGTCTGAGACCGCGCCGGCACCAGCCAATTCTGATAAAAAGCCCCGCCAATCCCCGCCAGCGCAACGAACGCGAGTGCCCACCAAACCCGTTTCATTCCGCATCCGTTTTCTGCGCCGCCCCCCAAGGCAGCCTGTTAGACGCCATTTCCTGCCCTGACCTTAACAAAGGTACGCCCGGCAGGACAGTAACTCTCCGCCGGGCGCCGCGTCTCGAATTTTAGCCGCAGATGCAACGAATGTCCACGGCGCTCCCCCTCTGTTAGGATGAGCCGCAGGCGGGAGCGCAAGGACGTGGCGGAATTGGGGTCGCAGGCGGGATTCAGCAATGTCGTTCGGGCATTTCGCATCCCCAATTACCGGGTCTTCGCAACCGGCAATTTCATTTCACAAATTGGTTATTGGATTCAGCGCGTGGCGCAAGCCTGGTTGACTTGGCAGCTCACGCACTCCGGCACCTGGCTCGGCATCGTTGCGGCCTCGGACCTGATCCCCAACGTCGTCATCAGCCCCTTTGCCGGCGCGCTGGCGGACCGGGTCGACCGCATCCGGGTGATCCGCCTCACGCAGATCGCGGCGATCATCCAGGCCTGGGTGCTGGCGATCCTCACCTATACGGGCGCGATCACGATCGAAGAGTTGTTTCTGCTGATCTTCGGGCTGGGCTTCGTCAATGCGTTCAATCAGCCGGCGCGGCTCGCGCTGATCCCGAGCCTTGTCGATACCGCGACGCTGCCCTCCGCGGTCGCGATCAATTCGCTCATGTTCAACATCGCGCGCTTCATCGGGCCGGCGATCGCGGGCCTCGTCATCGCGGAGAGCAGCGTCAGCCTCGCCTTCGTGCTCAATGCCTGCAGCTATGTCGTGTTCAGCTGGGCGCTTTCGCGCGTCAATGTGCCGTCGGAGCGGCTGGCGCCGCGGCGCCATTTCCTGCGTCAGTCGCTCGAAGGCTATGTCTACGCGGTGCGGCATCCCGGCATCGGCCAGATTCTGGTACTGTTTTCGGTGACGACCGTGGGTATCCGCGGCTTCAACGAGATGTTTCCGGGATTTGCCGACGTCGTCTTCCACCGGGGCGCGCAAGCGCTCGCCTGGCTCACCGCCACCATGGGGTTGGGCGCGATCGTCGGCGGCATCCGGATGATCCGGCGCAGCGGCCTCGAAGGCCTGACCCGCCTCGCCGTCAACCATACCTTGATCATGTCGCTGGCCGTGCTGGCATTCGGGGTGGTGCCCACCTATTGGATGGCGCTCGTGGCCGTGTTTTTCGCCGGGCTGGCCATGACCACGAGCGGGATCAGCGCCCAGACCCTGGTGCAGACGGCGGTCGATCCGGTGATGCGGGGGCGGGTCATGGCGTTTTACGGGATGGTGTTCCGCGCCGGCCCGGCGCTGGGCGCGCTGATCGCGGGCTGGTTCGCGACGCGGGTCGGGTTCCATATGCCGATCGTCGTCGGGGCGATCGCGTGCGTGGCGGCCTGGGGCTGGGCGTGGCTGCGGCTCGGCCGTATCGAGCGCGCGCTCGAGCCGGCGGCCGCGATGGCGGAACTCGAGGCCGATCCCGCCGCCCTGCCTTCATCCGAGGCCGAACCGAGGCCGGCCGGCGCGGAATGAGCCGGCTCTTTTGCTTCGGCCTTGGCTATAGCGCCGGATTTCTCGCCCGGACACTTGCCCGCGACGGGTGGCAGATCGCCGGGACAAGCCGCGATGCCGGCACCGCAGCCTCGCTCGCCGTCGCCGGCTGGGCGGTGCAGGTCTTCACGCGCGCGTCGCCGCTCCCCGATCCAGGCGCCGCGTTGGCGGGATCGACGCATCTCCTCCTCTCCGTGCCGCCCGATGACGCCGGAGATCCCGTCTTCGATCGTCATGGCGCCGCGCTCGCATCGATACGCGGGCTCTCCTGGGTCGGGTACTTGTCTACCACCGGCGTCTATGGCGACCGGGGCGGTGCGTGGGTTGACGAGGACACCCCGCCGCAACCGGCGGGCGAGCGCGGGTGGCGGCGCCTCGCCGCCGAGGAAGGTTGGCGCAACCTCGCGCGCGATCGCGGCCTGCCGCTGCACATCTTCCGTGTGGCCGGGATCTATGGGCCGGGCCGCAGCGCGCTCGACGCCGTGCGCCAGGGACGGGCACGACGGATCGATCGGCCGGGTCATGTCTTTTCGCGCATCCATGTCGA
>DATJLY010000282.1:0-7135 GCA_035509095.1 Allostellaceae bacterium
GATATGGCGCGCCGAAGCTCGCGCTCGCGCCCTTGTTCATCCTGTGGTTCGGCATTGGCCTCGAATCGAAGATCGCGCTGGTCGCGAGCGTGCTGTTCTTCATCGTCTATTTCAGCACGCTCACCGGCGTGCGCGCGCTCGACGCCAAGCTCGTGCAGATGGCGCAGCTCGTCGGCGCGAACGAGCGCCAGGTCGCGCGCCACATCGTGTTCCCCGCCGCGGTGCCCAACATCTTCGCCGGCTTCCGCATCGGGCTTCCCTATGCGATCGGCGCGGCCGTGATCACCGAGCTGATCTCGTCGAACCGGGGGCTTGGCTATCTCGTCCAGGTCGGCGCGATGAATTTCGACACGACCCAATGCTTCGTGGCGATCATCGCCGCCACCATCATCGTGCTGGGCGCGGGATATCTCGTCGACGCGACCGAGCGGCTGCTGCTGCGGTGGCGTCCGGCGGGCGACATGCTCACCGATGCCGGCGGCAATTGACGCCATGATCAACGGCGCGCCCCTCCTCGAGGTCCGCAACCTCTGCAAGCGCTTTCCGACGCGGCAGGGGCGGGCGCCGTCGCCCTGGATCATCCGCGACCTGACCTTTTCGGTGGCCGACCGCGAGTTCCTCACCATCGTCGGACCGTCGGGCGCGGGCAAATCGACGCTCCTCAACATGATCGCGCAAGTCGACGTGGCGAGCGCGGGCGAAATCCTGTTCCAGGGCGACAAGATCGGCACCGCCGACCCAAAGGCGATGCGGCCCGGGCTCGACCGGCGCGTCGGCTACGTGACCCAGGACGACAATCTGCTGCCGTGGCGGACGGCGATCGACAACGTGCTGTTCCCGCTCGAGGTGCAAGGGCGGCTCGACGACAAGGCGCGCGCCCATGCCCAGGTGCTGATCGACGCCGTGGGCCTCACCGGGTTCGAGCGCTATTACCCGCATGAATTGTCGGGCGGCATGAGGAAGCGCGCGGCCTTGATCCGCACGCTCGTCTATGACCCGCCGGTGATCCTGATGGACGAGCCGTTCGGCGCGGTCGACGCCCAGACCCGCGCGCAGCTTCAGGAGGATTTGCTGCGCCTTTGGAATCTCGGGCGCAAGACCATCATCTTCGTCACCCACGACATCGCCGAGGCGATCCTGCTGGGCGACCGCGCGCTCGTGCTGACGCGCCAGCCCGCGCGCATCGCCGCCGAGCACATGATCCCCATCCCGCGCCCGCGCAGCGTGAAGTCGTTCCTCACTCTGCCGGGATTCGCCGAGCTCTATGAGCGCATCCGAGCGGAGGTCCAATGACCACCATCGATCCAACCGCCGATCTCGCCGCGCCCGCGCCGCTTATCTCGCGCAAGCAGATCATCATCCTTGGACGGCTTGGGCTCGCCCTTCTGCTTCTGTGGGGGTGGCAGGAAGGGGCCGAGACCTTCGGCTCGGTGTTCTTCGCCTATCCGATGGACGTGGTCCGCCGCCTCATCGAGATCGCCGGCAACGGGCAGCTCGTGACCGACCTTTTGGCGACCTTGCGGGTCTCGGGCATCGGATTCGTGCTGGGCTGTGTCGGCGGCGTGCTGCTGCCGTTCCTGCTGCGCCGCTCCAAGCGGTGGACCGACGCGATCGAGCCCTACGTGCTGATGTCCCAGGGCATTCCCAAATACGCGCTGGCGCCGTGGCTCATCCTGTGGTTCGGCATCGGCGATCTGCCGAAGCTCGTGATCGTCACCACCGTCGTTTTCTACATCCCCTTCTTCAACGTCTTCGCCGGCATCCGCGGCGTCGATCAGCGGCTCGTGAGGATGGCCCGGATCATCGGCGCGAGCGAGACCAAGATCTCGCGGGAAGTGATCTGGAATTCGCTGCTGCCGTTCTTCTTCACCTCGCTCAAAGTTGCGCTGCCGCGCGCCGTAGGCGCCTGCATCGTCGGCGAGTTCCTGGTCTCGACCGAGGGCGTCGGCCATTACATCGAGCACGCGCGCGAGTTGTCCGACACGGTGGGCGTGTTCGCCGGCATCGTGGTGGCGACGGCGCTCGTCCTTTTGGTCAATGCGCTGGTCGAATATCTCGAACGCCGCGCGCTCGCCTGGCGCCCGGTCGACCGCGACATGGCGCTCTGACCCTTATTTCACGTACTTGTCCGTGAAGATGGCGTCGTAGGATTTGAGCTTCTCGTCGGGCCGCATCAGCCCCGCCTGGATATTGTAGAGATCGGCGTTCTCGAGCGCCTTTGCCGTCGGTACCGGCGGCCGGGGCGTGACGCTTCTCACCTCGTCGAAGGCGGCCGAGAGCAGCTTGGGATCGAGCGTCGAGAAGCGCTTTTGCAGAAGCGCCAGCGCCTCGGCGGGATGGTCCTGGAGAAAATCGTCGGCCTCGGCGATCGACTTGCCGATGCCGGCACAGATTTCGGGACGGGTCTCGCACAGATCCGGCCGCACCACGACGACATTGTGCGCGAACGGAACCATGTCCGCCGGATCGCCGGCCGGGCCGCTTGCGATCGTCACCGCCTCGCCCTTCAGCACGGGCTCGAGCGGCCAGGGCAGCGACATCGCGAACCCGTCGATCTGCTTTGCCTCGAACGCCGCGATCATGCTGGGCGGCTGCATCGGCGCGATCCGGATATCGTCGTAATCCATGCCGGCGCGATGGGCGAGCAGGCGGACATAGGCATGGATGATGGAGTTCACCGAGTCGACCGCGATGGTTCTGCCCTTGAGCAGGGCCGCCCGCTTCTCGAGCGGCGCCTTGGGATCGAAGTCCGGCGCCAAGTCCTTGCGCAGCACGACCTCGACGATGAGCCGGTCGAGCGGCTCGGCGATCGCCAGCACCTTTTGGCCGCGCGCGGTCGCCCGCGTCAGGGTGATCGCCGAAGCCTCGGTCACCTGGGCGCTGCCGGCGATCACCGCGTTCATGGCGCCCACGCCCGCGATCTGCACGCTTTTGACGTTTAGACCGTTCTTCGCCCACAGGCCCAGATCGTCGGCGAGATAGCCCAGCGTGAAGGTCAGGCTGACGGTCGGCACCGCCATCGTGATGTCCGCCGGCTTTTGCTGGGCGCCTGCCGGCGCCGCGACGAAGAGGGCCAGCCCCAACGCAAGGCCGGCGCGTCGTCGAGTCATCATGTCCGCTATTCCCCCGGTTGCTCGGGCGATGATGCGGCAGATCGAACGTCACATCAAGAATCGGGCCGGAAATACTTGATCCGGGCGAGGTTTTCCTGAAATGATCGCCTTGCGGAAAAGGGGGTACCGGCCTCATGAGCGTCCTCGACGACACCCTGCGCGATCTCGTGCTTTCGAACCGCATCCTCGCCTATGAAGGGGTGCTCGATGCCTATGGCCATGTGAGCGTCCGAAGCCCGAATGATCCCGGACGCTATTACATCTCCGTCTCGCGCAGCCCCGAGCTCGTGACGCGTGACGACATCATCGAGGTCGCACTCGATGGCAGGCCGGTGCGTTCGGAGGCGCGGCCTCTTTACATCGAGCGCTTCATTCACGGCGCGATCTACGAGGCGCGGCCCGAGGTGATGGGCGTCGTCCACAGCCACGCGCTCGACGTGCTGCCGTTCAGCATCAGCACGACGCCGTTGCGTCCGGTGCTGCATTCCGCAGGGCAGCTCGGCCACCGCATCCAGGTCTGGGATATCGCAGACCGGTTCGGAGACACGACGCTGCTCGTCGCCGACATGGCCCAGGGACGCGATCTCGCCGAACGGCTTGGCAGCGACCGGGCGGTGCTGATGCGCGGCCACGGCTTTGCGGCGGCCGGCCGCACGGTACGCGAAGTGGTGCGGATGTCGGTCAACATGCCGCGCAACGCGCGCGCGCTTCTCGACGCGGTTCGGCTGGGCGGTCCGGTGAAAGGCCTGTCGCAAGGCGAGATCGACAAGCGGCTGGAGATGCGGCCGGACGGCCCGGAATTCGATCGCGCCTGGCAATATTGGGCCAAGCGCTGCGGCAGCGAGGATTTGTACGAAGCGCCGCCGCGCAGCGTCCCGGTGACGAAGCGCGCGGCACCGAAGAAGAAGGCGGCGCCGCCCAAAAAGAAGAAACGCTGATCCGGCTCAGCTCGTGACGACCACCGGGCGCCGCGCCGGGGGCCGGTTGGTCCGCTCGATCGCGCCCACCGCCGCATAGCGCTCGAGGTCCCGGAAGCTCGACCAATAGTCATAGCTGTCGCGCACCGGCTCGAAAAGGCGCGGCTTGCGCGGGTCGGTCTCGGGAAATTCCTCCATCCCATAGCTGTATTCGAGGGTCAGCCCGTCGGGCTCGAGGAAATAGAGGAACACGCTCCCCGACGGTGGATGGCGGCCGGGGCCATAGACGATGCGCGCGCCGCCTTTGCCAAAGCGCGCGATGGCGCGCCCGACATCGTCGATCTCGCTCACCATGAAATTCACGTGATGAAGCTGTGGCGCCGCCGCCTGAACGAGCGCCACGCCATGGTGATAGGGGCTCGGATGGCAGCGCATGAAGACGGCGGCGCCGTCGATCATGTCCGACACGCGGAAGCCCATGACGCGGGTATAGAAATCGACCGCGCCGCCGAGATCCGGCACTTTCAGCACCACGTGGCCGATACGCTGAATCTTCGCGAGGGTCGGCCGGAACGGATCGCTGAACTCGCGCATCGTCCCGTAAATCTCGTAGGTGACGCCGGTGAAAGGCTCGACGAGCCGGTACGAGCGGCCTTGATGCAGCGCCCTGCATTCTTCCGCCGCGACCTCGGAAGGCTCGATTCCGTGCGTCGCGAAATGACGCAACGCATCGTCGAGCGCATCCTCGTCCGCGAGCGCGAGGCCGACCCGCTTAAGGCCCGGCTCGCCCCCGGGATAGAGCATGATGGCGTGATGCTCGAAGCCGCAGCGGAAAAACGCCTCGCCGGTCGCGCCGACGCCGCTCGGCTGAAGCCCCACCTGCTGCTCATAGAAGGCGCGGGATCGCTCGACATCGCTCACATTGAGCGCGACATAGCCGAGTTTCGTATAGCGCGGCATCCCGGTTCTCCCGACAGAGAGCCGCAACTATAGCACGCCGGCCCGGGCGATGGAGTAAGCTGGCGCCAACGAGGAGAGACGGGAATGACCGAGATCGCGCCCCGGCGGATCGCCCTTATCGGGTTCGGCGAGGTGGGAAAGACGTTCGCCAAAGGCTTCATCGCGGCCGGATGGCGCGACATCCGCAGCTTCGACATCCTGTTCGACAATTCCGAAACGGGCGCGCGTCTGCGCGAGACCGCGCGGACCCTGGGCGTCGCCGCCTGCGCGTCGGCGGCATCGGCCGCCGACGGTGCCGAAGTGGTGATCTCCGCCGTGACCGCGACCGCCGCCATCGACGTCGCGCGCGAGGCCGGCCGCTACCTCGCGCCCGGGCAATTCTTTCTCGACATCAACTCCGTCTCGCCCGACACCAAGCGGTCCGACGCTGCCGCCGTGGCGCCATCGGGCGCCGCTTACGTCGAGGCGGCGGTGATGGCGCCGGTGGCCCCCTATGGGCTCGCGGTGCCGATGCTGCTGGGCGGCAAGGGCGGCGCGGCGTTGAAGGCGATCCTCGCGCCCGCAGGGATGAAGATGGAGCCGGTCGCGGACGAGATCGGCGAGGCGTCCGCCATCAAGATGTGCCGCAGCGTGATGATCAAGGGGATCGAGGCCTTGGCGGTCGAATGCTTCATGACCGCGCGGCACTATGGCGTCGAGGACCGGATCGTCGCCTCGCTCAACGAGACGTTCAAGCCGCTCGACTGGGAAAAGCTCGCGGGATATCTCATCGAGCGCGTGGTGCAGCATGGCCGCCGCCGCGCCGCCGAAATGCGCGAGGCCGCAGAGACCGTGGCCTGTGCCGGGCTCGAGCCGACAATGACGAGCGCGACGGCCGTGCGCCAGGATTGGGTCGCCGATCAGGTCGCGGAGGATCCCGCGCTCAAATCCATCGCCGAGCCCGACTGGCGCAAGACCGTCGACGCGCTGCTCGCCACCTTGGGGACCCGCAAGCCCGCGGCGGCGGAATGACTCAGCGCGTGCCCATGATCTCCTTGAGGCGGCCGACGAGTTGGCCTTGGCGCGCGTTGTCGGCGACGCTGACCGCTTTACCGACCCCGAGATAGCGTTCGGCCACTTCCGGCGAGGCGAGCAATTCCTGGCCCGTGCCGGCGAGCGCGACCTGACCCATCTCGATCACATAGGCGCGGTCGGCGATGGCGAGGCTCAGTTTCGCATTCTGCTCGGAGAGCACGATCGAAAGTCCCTGTTCGCGCAAACCCGCGATCAGGCGGAAAATATCGGCGACCAGCACCGGCGCCAATCCGAGCGACGGCTCGTCAAGTACCAGAAGCCGCGGCTTCGCCATCAAGCCGCGCGCGATCACCAGCATCTGCTGCTGACCGCCGGAGAGGTTTGCCACCGCTTCGCCCATCCGCTCGCGCAGGACCGGGAAGGTTTCGCACACCTCGCGGACGCGGTCTTCCATCTGCGCTTCGGATAGAGCGCGGCGATGGACATAGGCGCCAAGGCGCAGATTTTCCGCGACGGTCAGGCCGCCGAACACCTGGCGCCCTTCCGGCACCTGGGCGATGCCCTTCAACACGCGCGCCGACGGGGTCAACTTGTCGATCCGCTCGCCCTCGAACAGGATTTCGCCGGCGCGCACCGGCAACAGGCCAGAGACCGTCTTCACCAGCGTCGATTTGCCGGCGCCGTTGGCGCCTACCAGCGCCACGATCTCGCCCGCCCCCACGGTGAGGTCGATGCCGTGGATGACGTCCAACCCGCCATAGCCGGTATAGAGCCGCCGCACTTCGAGCATCTAGGGCGCCTCCTGTCCGACATAGGCCGCGATGACGCGCTCGTTGCGCTGAATCTCGCGCGGGCTGCCGCGCGCGACGATGGTGCCGGCATCGAGCACGATCACCTCGTCGGCGACGCCCATGACGAGCGACATGTTGTGCTCCACCACCATCACGGTAATGCCGCTGCCGCGAACCGCGCGCAACAACTCGGCGAGGTCCGCGGTTTCGGCGTCATTCAAGCCCGCCGCCGGCTCGTCGAGCAGAAGGAGCCGCGGCTCGGCCATGAGCGCGCGCACGACCTCGAGAAGCTTCTGTCCGCCCATCGGCAGGTCGGTCGCCGCGACGTCGCGAAAGGGCG
>DATJLY010000283.1:0-5811 GCA_035509095.1 Allostellaceae bacterium
AAATGCCCGCCCTTCATGCCGAAGCTGCCGCCGACATCGCCGGCGACGACGCGAAGCTGGGTCTCGGGGATGTTGAGCACGCGGCGCGCCATGTCGGCGCGCGTGCCGTGCGGACGCTGCGTGCCGAGATAGAGCGTATAGCGGCCAAGCCGATCGTCCCAATCGCCGACGCACCCGCGTGGCTCCATCGTCGCGGCGGTGATGCGATTGAAGACGAGCTTCACACGGGTGACGTGGTGCGCCTTCGCAAAGGCCGTGTCGACCGCGCGCTTGTCCCCGACGGTATAGAAAAAGCATTCATTGTCGCGGCATTCCTCCCACAATCTGGGCGCGCCGGGGGCAAGCGCGCCTTCGGTCGCCGTGACCGAAGGAAGCGGCTCGTAATCGACGACAATGCGTTCGGCCGCGTCCTTGGCGAGATCGACCGTCTCGGCGACGACGAAGGCGACGGGATCGCCGGTCAGCATGGCACGCCCGTGGGCAAGCGACGGCCGCATCGGCACGAACATGGGCGAGCCGTCGCGACGCTGGCGCGGGATCGCCGGGCGAAACGCGCCGAATTTCTCCGCCGCCCAGTCGGCGCCGGTCAGGACCGCGAGCACGCCCGGCATCTGCTGCGCCGCGCGCACGTCGATCGAGCGGATGCGCGCATGGGCGTGAGGCGAGCGCAGCACATGGGCCTGCGCCATGCGCGGCAGCACGAAATCGTCGGTATAGCGGCCCCGCCCGCTCAAAAGCCGCGGATCCTCGGTCCGCGGCACCGACTGACCCAGTGCGAATTTCATGCGTCGCCTCCTTTCGAGGTGCCACTTTCGGCGCGGCGATCCACGCCGTCAATGGCGCTGACCCGGCGAAAGCGCTACCCTTGCCTCATGCGCACCCGTCATCCCGACAACGCACCCGGTGATTGGTTCGTGGACCGCGACTGTATCGATTGCGGCGCATCGCGCACCGTGGCACCCGGCCTCATCGTCCACAGCGGCGGACAGTGCGTGTTCCACCATCAGCCCGAGACGCGGGACGACGTGACGCAGGCTTGGCGCGCGCGGATGCTGTGCCCGACCGCGTCGATCCGCACCGAAAGCGCGCAGCATGCGCCCGCCGCCCCGATCTTCCCGGAGCCGCTTACAGAAGGGGTCTATCGGCTGGGCTTCAATGCGCGATCGTCGTGGGGCGCGCATTCGTTCCTGATGCGACGTCGGTCGGGCAACGTCATGGTCGACGCGCCGCGCTGGGCCACGCAACTCGTCGCCACGATCGAGGAATGGGGCGGGCTTGGCGACATCCTGCTCACCCATCGCGACGACGTCGCCGATGCCGAGCGCTATGCCGCGCATTTCGGCGCCGAGGTCTGGATTCACGAGGCGGACCGGCGCGCGGCGCCTTATGCCACGCGGCATTTCAAGGGCCGCGATCCCGCGCCGATAGCGCCGGGCCTGATCGCGATCCCGGTTCCGGGCCATACCGAGGGCAGCGTCGCTTATCTTCTGGAGGATCGCTGTCTTTTCGCCGGCGACACGCTGTCGTGGGAATTCGAGACCGGCGATCTGCGCGCGTCACGCGCCGTGTGCTGGTGGTCGTGGCCCGAACAGCTCGCGTCGCTCGAACGGCTGTTGCGATACCGGTTCGAATGGGTCTTCGCCGGGCACGGGGGCAGCCACCATCTGCCGGCGGATCAGATGGCGGAGCGACTGCGCGCGCTGTTGCGGCGGTTTGGGCAGATTCAGGGATAAAGCTGGCCACTCGCGTGGGTGACGAGGAACCGGTCCTCGTGCTCCAGAAAATCCAGCACGACGTCGGCGACCGCTTCCGGCCGCTCGACAGCGGGATCGGCGCCGGCGTCATAGACCATGACGACATGGCAGTCGGCGAGCCCCGCGCGCCAGCGCCGCGCTTCGCGCGTTGATACGGTGTCCCGTGTGCCGAAGAGCGCCAGCACCGGCATCGGGGCAGCCGCAAGCTCCGCGCCCGGCGGCGTCGGTCCGAGCAGCACCACCGAGCGGACCTGCGCGGGCTCTCGCGCCGCCAGCGCAAGCATCGTCGTCGCATCAGCACCCCGTACGACCGGCGTGAAGCGGTCGAGGCCAAGCTCTCGTGCCGCGCTAAACGCCGCGCCCGCGGCCGCCGGCACGATCACGACCTTCGCCCGTCGCGCCAAAAGCGCGTCGAGCGGGTCGGGCGCGTCGCGACCGATGACGACAAGCGCGGGCCCTTCGCCCGCCTCGAGCGCTCTGACGCGCGCGCCATCGATCGTGACGAGCCGTTCAGCAAAACCGGTCATTGGAGATCCCTGAGACGTGGCAGCACCTTGGTGCCGAAAAGCTCGATCGCACGCGACGTGGGCTCGCCAAGTTGCGTCGCGAGCGGCAGATCGATCACGCCGTTGCCGACCTTGGCATGGATGGCGCGGATCTGCTTCAGCACCGTCTCCGGGCTCCCGACCAGGATCTGGCCCAGCTCGATGCGCTCTTTCAGATCGCGCGGCGCCAGCCGGTTGCGCTGATCGGCGGCGTCGCGGCCATAAAAGCCCGACTCGGCGACCGCGCTTTCGACCGCTCGGTTGCGCATCGAAAGCCCGACATGCCGCGGTCCATGCGAAAGATCGGCCACCGCCTGATCATCCGTGTCGGCGACATGAACGCCGATGCGATAGACGATGTCCTCGGATGTCGGCTCCCAGCCGAATTTGGCGGCGCAGGCGCGGTAATGCGCAACCGACTTTTCGGCAAGCGGCAGGGTGGTGAAGGCGAGCCCCAGCCCGAACCGGTTGCGCGCCGCGTATTCGCCCGATTCCGGACTCGAGCCCGAGACATAGATGGGTGGATGCGGCGCCTGCGCCGGCCGCGGCCAGATCGAGACCGAGCGGTATTGATAGTACCGGCCTTGCCAGCCGAACGGCTCGGGCTCGGTCCAGGCCATGCGCACGAGCTCCACCGCCTCTTCGAAGCGGGCGCGGGATTCGGACGGGTTGATGTTGTAGGTCACGTACTCGTTGGGCGTGCCGCGCAGCAGCCCCGCGATGACGCGCCCGCCCGACATCGTGTCGAGCATCGCGAACTCCTCGGCGACACGGATCGGATTGAGGATCGGCAAGGTCGGGCCCAGCACGGCGATGCGCGCGCGCTTCACGGTTTGGGTCAGCGCGGCCGCCATCAGCATGGGCGTGGGCGTGAGCGAGAACGGCGAATAATGGTGCTCGGCAACGGTCACCCAGTCGAACCCGAACTCGTCGGCGAGGCGGAACTGGTCGAGCGTCGTTTGCATCGACCGCTCAGCCACCTCGGCCGAATAGGTGTCGGCGGGCGCCGGCCAGACATCCTGGCGCGCGTCGCCCATGTAGCGCGCGGTGCAGAAAAGCGCGGCCTTCATCGCAAGCTCCCCTTATGCTCCTTGAGCCAGCGCTCGGCGCCGGGATGCAGCGGCACGTCGATCGGCGTCGCCGGCGTATCGCGCCAGACCTGCCCGACATCGGTGAACGATTCCTTCTCCCACGGTATCTCGTCGGCGCGCGCCGCGAACGACGCGCACACGTCATAGACGGTCTGTTCCGGCAGCGACGCGTTGGCGTAAAGCGGCCAGCCGCTATAGTCGATGCAGGGATGATCGGCGGCAAGGCGCGGGAAGCGGCTCTTGGGCGCCACGGTGCGGCGCCAACCCAGCGCCTCCACCTTGGCAAAGATCTCCGGCTCGAGCACGAGCGGGACCATGTCGTAGGCGAGCGCCTCGTCGAACCAGATCACCAACGCCTCGTCGAAGATCGCATCGAGCGTGCCGGCGTGGAGCGGCTCCATGCGCCGCACGTCGCCCGGCGAGCCGCTCATATGCAGCTTGCCGCCCCAGGATTCGATGTCGGCGAGGCTGAAGCCGTAAAGCCCCAGCACCTGGTCCGTGAGCACGCGGGTCGAATGGGTCGGGTCCTCCTTCACCGAGACCTGAAGCGGATAGCGCGCCTTCTTGATGTCGGCGAGCGAGGCAAAGCCCAGGCGCTTTGCCACCGCGAACACGAACCAGTCCCAGGTCGGCCAGACGCCGACGACCCGCAGCGGCAGCGGCGCCGAAAACAGCCCGACCCCGCGGTAAGCCTGGGTCAAGAGCGCCGACGGGTTGACGAAGGCCATCTCGATGCTGCCGCGCGCGACGCCATGCGCGAGGATCGGCGAGCCCGTCGCCATGCGGAGATGAGGCCGGAACTCCTCGCCCGAGCCGTTGCCGATGGTGATGCAGACATCGCGATTGCCGCCATAGGGCGTGGCCGGGTTCCCGGCGACGTTCAGGCCCAATTCCCACAGCGCCTTGGCGCGCAAAAAATTCGCGCCGCGCGGCAACCGTTCCATGAGGATTTCCTCCCAACCGACGCGGCGATTGTGGGAGATCGCCGCGCGGCGGGCAAGGGAGCGGGTGTGCTAGACGCCGCTTCCGAACTCGAACACGAGACGGTTCGAGGCACCGACCCGCGCATAGGCGATCCGCACCGCGAACCGCCGCATCAGTCCGACGCCGAAGCCGCCCGTCGGACAATCGGCAAGGGATGGGGCAATCGGCTGCGGCGGAATGGCGGTCGGATCGAACGCTTCGCCGTCATCTTCGACCGAAGCCACGACCCGGCCGCCATGGTCGGCCAGAGCGACGCGAATGGCCGGATCGCCGCGGCGCACCACGCCATGCCGGATGACGTTGGAGACCGCCTCTTCGAGACAAAGCTGCAACGGGAACACCAGCGCCTTGCGCCAGCCTGCGCGCTGAACCACGTCATCGACGAAGCGGGCGACCCGGGTCATCTCCGCGAGATCGCGCCGCAGCACCAGGCGATGCGTTTCCGCCCCGTCCGCGCTCGCCGCTTGCTCGGGCGACATCCCATCCATCATGTCAACCCAGAACCGCGGCGACGGCGCTGTCATGGTCGCGAAGCACGGGGATCACGGTGTCGATGCCGGCGGTCGTCAGAACCTGCTCGACGGTCGGAATGGGCGCGTGCAGCACCAATCGTCCACCTTTGCTTGCAACGGTCTTTGCACCCGACAGCAGCAACCGCATCCCCATCGACGCCAGGAACGTGACCCGCGACAGATCGACCACCACAAGGCGACGGCTGCCGGTGAGGGCGCTGAATTTGAGGTCGATCGCGCCGGCCCCGGCGATGTCGAGGCGGCCGTCGAGGGTGATCCATGTCACCCCGCTTTCGCGGTCATCGGCCTCCAAGTTCATTACCGGCTCCCAAAGCAGGCGCAAGGCGTAAGCCAACACGCGCCGGTATCGATTTCACACGGATGATGTTACGGTTTCATGACAACATGATCGTGCAATCCCGCCTCATCCCGCTGATCCAGGCGATTCCGGCCTTTGCCGGGCTGAGCGAAGACCGCATTGGCCCGTTCCTCCGCGCCGCTCGGGAGGTCGAAAGGGCCGCCGGGGAAGCCTTGGTGGCGCAGGGCGATGCCAGCGATTGTGCGTTCATCCTGCTGGAGGGCGAGGCCGACGTGGTCGTCGAGACGACCTTTGGGCCGGTCATGCTGGCGCCCTTGCCCACGGGTTCCTTCTTCGGCGAGATCGGCGCGTTGGCAGGGCTACCGCGGACCGCCTCGGTGCGGGCGCGCGGTCCGGTCCGGGTGCTCCGTATCGAGGCGGAGGCGATCCTCGCGCTGGGGCGCGCGCACCCCGAACTTTTGGTCTCGGTGATCCGACAACTTGGCCAGCGGCTTGCCACCATCAACCGCGCCATCGGATTCTATACCCACGCGCTCGCGGCGCTCGAACGATCCGATTTCGATCCCTCGATCCTCGACGAGCTGCTTCACCCGGTGCCGGAGCTGA
>DATJLY010000284.1:0-3281 GCA_035509095.1 Allostellaceae bacterium
CAACGCAGTCGCCGGCACGGTGACCGGCCTCACACCGACGGCCGGGTCGGCGTCGTCATCGACCACGACCGAGACCGCGGCGCAGATCGCGGCCAATTCCGCGCGCAACGCGTCGCTCAACGCGATCGCCAATTCGGGTCAGGGTCAGGCCTCGAGCGGCGCCGCGGTCAGCCCGGCGGCGGAGACCATGGTGCCCCTTGCCGCGATCAGCCATTACGGGCCGGGCAACACGCCACTCGCGGTCAATCATCAGTCGTTGTTCGTCGCGACCACGATCTCGTTCAATCTGGCGCGCAACGCGTCATTGGGCCAGGCGACGACGGAGATCGACGACGCCATGGCCGCGCTCGGCGTGCCCGCCTCCATCCAAGGCAGCTTCCAAGGTACGGCGCGGGTGTTCCAGCAATCGCTGGCGACCGAGCCCTATCTAATCGCCGCCGCGCTTGCCGCGGTCTATATCGTCCTTGGTGTGCTCTATGAGAGCTATGTGCATCCCATCACGATTCTCTCGACCCTTCCATCGGCGGGCGTGGGCGCCTTGCTCGCCCTCATGGTCGCCAACACCGAGTTCAGCCTGATCGCGCTCATCGGCGTCATGCTCCTCATCGGCATCGTCAAGAAGAACGCGATCATGATGATCGATTTCGCCCTCGATGCGGAACGCAACCGCAACCTCCAATCGCACGAGGCGATTCACGAGGCATGCCTGTTGCGTTTCCGCCCGATCATGATGACGACCGTGGCGGCGCTTCTGGGCGCCGTACCGCTCGCCTTCGGCCACGGCGAGGGCAGCGAGTTGCGTCAGCCGCTTGGGATCTCGATCGTGGGCGGTCTCATGGTGAGCCAGGTGCTGACGCTCTATACGACGCCGGTGATCTACCTCTATCTCGACCGCTTTCGCCTTTGGGTGCGGCGCGTCCGCGCCAGTGGCGCGCAGACCCCGGGTCAGGCGACGGCCGCGACCGGCGATTGATGGCTCGTCAGGCCGGCGCAATAGCGATCGTCTCGCCGAAGCTTGGGAGGCGGAAGGCGGTTTCGGGCACGCCGTGCTCCGCGAGCGCGGTGGCCAGCGCGGCCGCGGGCGCGTCAATCGCTTCGTCGGTCAAGGGAAAGGTCCCGAAATGAATGGCGACGCTCAGCCGCGCGCCAAGGTCGAGATGGGCGCGCACCGCGTCGTCGGGGTTCATGTGCATCTGCGCCATGAACCAGCGCGGCTCATAGGCGCCGATCGGCAACAGCGCCAGGTCGGGCGCGCCGTGGCGCGCCGATATCTCGGCAAAGCGCGCGGGATAGCCCGTGTCGCCCGCGAAATAGGCGCGCCCGTCTCCGGCCTCGACGACATGCCCGCCCCATAGCATCCGGTTCGCGTCCCAGGGACGCCGCCGCGACCAATGCTGCGACGGCACATAGGTGACGGCGAGGCCGGGCCGCGGCTCGGCGCGTTCCCACCAATCGAGCTCGACCACGGGATCAATGCCCCGCGCGGAAAGATAGGCGCCGTTGCCGAGGCCGGTGACGACCGGCGGGTGCCACCGCTCGCGGACGCGGCGCAGGCTCGGCAGGTCCATGTGGTCATAGTGGTTGTGGCTCAGCAGCACCGCGTCGATCGGCGGCAGATCGTCGACATCGAGGGCGGGCGCCCGAACCCGCTTCGGCCCGAGCCGCCCCAAGGGCCCGGCGCGAAGCGAAAACATCGGGTCGGTCAGCACGGCAAAGCAGCCCATCCGCAGCAGCACGGTCGCGTGACCGATATAGGTCGCGGCGATGTCGCTTGGACGCGGCGCCAACGGCGGCCGCATCGGGCGGTCGGCGATCCACTCCGGCCAAGGCGCAGGCTGCCGCGAGCGCCGCCAGCGCAAGAACTCGCGGAAATTCCGGTTCGGGAAGCCGGCCGGATCGAAGAATCGCTTGCCGTCGAAATGATCGCTGACCCGCGCGATCGCGGCTGAAGACCTCACCGCCGGCCGAACAGGCGCTCGATGTCGGCGAGCTTCAGCTCGACATAGGTGGGGCGGCCGTGATTGCACTGACCGGAATGGGGCGTCGCCTCCATCTGGCGCAGCAGCGCGTTCATCTCGGCCGGCAGCAGGCGGCGTCCCGCGCGGACGCTGCAATGGCAGGCGAGCGTGCCGCACACGGTCTCGAGCCGTTCCTTCAAGGCAAGCGCATCGCCCCATTCGGCGAGCTCGTCGGCAAGGTCGCGCACCAGCGCTTTGACGTCGAGGCCATGGACGAAGGCCGGCACCTCGCGCACCACCACCGCGCCGGCGCCGAACGGCTCCAGCACCAGGCCAAGCTCGGCCAGCTCGTCGGCGCGCCGGGCGATCCGCCGCGCGCCCGCTTCGTCGAGCTCCACCACTTCCGGCAGCAGCAGCACCTGGCGCGGCACGCCCTGGGCAGCGATCGCCTCCTTCATGCGCTCATAGACGAGGCGCTCGTGCGCCGCATGCTGATCGACGATGACGATGCCGTCGCCGGTCTGCGCGACGACATAGGTTTCGTGCAGCTGCGCCACCGCCGCGCCCAAGGGAAACGCCTCGGCCGCCGCGTCGGTCGGCGCCGGAGCCCGCGCAGCGGGCTCGAGCGGCGCCTGCGCCTCGTAGGCCGCCGCGGCCTCGGCGAGGCCGGGCGGACGCGGCGCGAAGAAGGGCTGATACGCCCCGCCGCCGCTGCCGCCGGGACGGAACGCGGCGAGCGTGTCGGCCGCGACGGTGGTCGACGCGCGATGGCCCGCACCTTGCAGCGCGTGGCGCAGCGAGCCGACGATCAGCCCGCGGACCAAAGCCGGATCGCGGAACCGCACCTCGGCCTTGGCGGGATGCACGTTGACATCGACATCCTCGGCCGCCGACGCGAGGAACAGCGCCACCATCGGATGCCGGTCGCGCGCGAGGAAATCCTGGTACGCGCCGCGCACCGCGCCCGCCAGAAGCTTGTCGCGCACCGGGCGGCCATTGACGAAGAGATACTGGTCGCGCTGGGTCGCGCGGTTCAAGGTCGGTAGCCCGGCATGCCCGGTGAGCCGGAATCCTTCGCGCGCCGCGTCGATCTCGAGCGCATTGTCGGCGAAATCGCCGCCCAGGATCGCGGCAAGCCGCTTTAAGCGCCGTTCGTCCTCGCTTGCGCCCGATTCGGCGGCGAGCCGCAAGAGCGGCCGGTTCTCGTCGCCGGTCACGGTGAAGGCGACCGCGGGATGCGCCATGGCGAGCCGGCTCACCGCCGCGACCGCGTGGTCGCGTTCGGCCCTGGGCGTGCGCAGGAATTTGAGCCGCGCCGGCGTC
>DATJLY010000285.1:0-3427 GCA_035509095.1 Allostellaceae bacterium
CATATGCTGGCTGTAGACGATGAGCGCCCCGCCGGTCATGAGGCCTGTGCCGAGCGTCATGACCAAGGGCTGCACGCGCAAGAGCGCGACGCCGATCCCGTTGATGACGCCCACAATGACGCCGAGCAAAAGCCCGAGACCGATCGCAGCCGCCGTGCCGGAAGAAGCATTGGTCGCCAGCAGATAAGCCGCTCCGGTCGCAACGCTCGCGACCGAGAGGTCGATGCCGCCTGTCAGCATCACCAACGTCTGTCCGCCGCCCATGATCGCGAGCGGCGCGGCGAACAGAACCGTGTTCGAGGCCCAGAGCGGCGTGACGGTGCCAGGCCGCACCAGCTCGACCCCGATCACGAAAGCAAGAAGCAGCAGGATGAGCGCATAGATCGTTCGCGCGCGCAGGAAGCGGAGGACCGCGCTCATTTGCGCTCATTGAGATAGGTGAAGGCGCCGGCGATCATCACCACCAGCACGATCAGCGTGCCCTGGATGACCTGGCCGTAGTTCGGGTCGATGCCGAGGAACACCAGGTCCATGGGCGCAAGCGTCAGCAGGATCGCGGCAATGACGGGACCGACCATGCCGCCCCGGCCGCCCGCAAGGCTGACGCCGCCTATGACGATGGCGGCGACGCTGCTCAATGTGTAATAGGCGCCGGCCAAGGGAGCGCCGATTCCGGTCGTCATGGTGAGCGCCATGCCGCCGACCGCGCAGGCTATGCCGCTGAAGACATAGGCGATCGTGCGGGCTCGCATGACATCGACGCCGCTCCTGAACGCAGCAACCGGATCGCTGCCTGCGGCATAGATGAGCAAGCCGATGCGGCTGAGCTTGATTGGTAGCCAGATGAGCGCGACGGCGACGATGAGCACGACCAGCGCGTTCGGCGCCCAGGGCCCGAAGTCCGCGCCGGCGGCGATGTTGAGATAAGCCGCTGGCGCGCCTCCGCCGGGGCGCTCGAGGATGAGCAGCGCCACGCCGCCCCAGATGAATCCGGTGGTCAACGTCGCGACAACGTCGGGAATGCGCGAGAAGGCGACGACGAGGCCGTTCAGCAATCCCTGGCCGGTGCCAGCAATCAGCACGAGCACGGAGAGGGCGAGCGACTGGCCGAAAGTGGCGTGCTGCATCAAACTGGCGGAGAGGACGTTCGACACCGCAATCATCGAGCCGATCGAAAGATCGATGCCACCGCTGATGACGACGATCGCTTGCGCGGCGGCGGCAAGGGCGAGCGGCAAAGCCCCGAGCGCCAGGGACTGAATCTCGAACGAACCAAAATCAGGATGGATCGCAATTGTCGCCGCCATCGCCGCGACGAGCAGGAGCGGCATCCCGAGAAGCCGGCCGAAGCGCGTCAGCATCCGTAAAGAAAGACCGCTGTCTCGGAGCGCGGCGCCAGTCATGCGAGCGCTGCCGCGGCTTCGGCGCCGCCAAGGCCATGCGCGGCCCTCAAAAGGCGCGCTTCATCCGCTTGCTCGGCCGGCATTTCCGCGGAGATCTTACCCGCGAACAAGACGATCGCGCGATCGCAGGCCAGGCGGATTTCCGGCAGTTCGGAGGTGAACAGGAGAACGGACAAGCCCTGGTCGGCGATCTCGCGCATCAGCGCATAGATCTGCTGCTTGGTGCCGATGTCGATGCCGCGCGTCGGGTCGAAGCAGAGCAGGGTCTTGAACCCCGCAGCGATCCAGCGGGCGATGACAACCTTCTGCATGTTGCCGCCGCTGAGGCGCCTCACCTCCGCAGCGGCGCGGGTGTCGATTTGCAGCTTTCGCACCGCCGCGTCGACCCTGCGTCTCTCGTCGCCCATCGGAATGGGGCCCCAGCTTCGCAATCGGCCGAAGGCGGCCAGAGCCACGTTCTCCTGCACCGACCGTTGCGGCAAAAGCGACACGAGCCGATTGGCCGGGACGAGGACTAGCCCGGCGCGAGTAGCGTCAGCCGGATGGCGCAACTTAAGCGCGCGCCCTTCCGCCCGCACCTCTCCGGCGTCGGCTCGCCGGACGCCCGCGATGCAATCGAAAAGCTGCTCCTGACCTTGCCCCTCCAAGGCCGCGACTCCGAGCACCTCGCCGCGATCGACGCGGAACGAGACGTCGTGAAGCGTATGTCCATAGCTCAAGCCATTCACTTCGAGGGCCGGGGTCTCGCGTCCCGCCGCGGGCCGGGCGACTCGCGCGACCGGGGCCGCTGTCGCCCTGGCCACGTCCGAGCCCAGCATCAGATTGACGATCGTCTCCTCGCCGCCCTTGGTCGGCGTCACGCCGACGGTGACCCCGTCGCGCAGCACCGTCGCCCGGTCGCAGAGCATGGCGATCTCGGCCATGCGGTGCGAAATGAAGATCACGCTTGCGCCTCGGGCGCGAAAGTCGCGCACCACCTTGAACACGCGCTCCGAGAGATCCGCGGGTAGCGCGGCGGTGATCTCGTCCAGCATCAGAATGTGCGGGTCGGAGGCGAGCGCCCGAGCAAGATCGATCAGCCGCAACACAGCGAAATCCACGTCACGCGCCACGGTCTTGAGATCGACCCGCTCGACCCCGAGGTCGCGCATCGCCGCCTTGACCTTGTCGAGAGACACACGCGCGAGGCGCATGTTTTGCGCCACCGTCAAGTCCGGAACGATCGCCGGATCCTGATAGACCGACACGATGCCGGCTCGGCGGGCTTCCGCGGGCGACCGGAAAGCCACCGGCTGCCCCGCGAGGACCATTTCGCCTTGATCCGCCGGAAACACGCCGGTGATGATCTTGACCAGCGTGCTCTTGCCCGCGCCGTTCGCGCCCATCAGCGCATGCGCTTCGCCCGGCCTTATCTCCAGGTCCGCTGCGCGCAGCGCCCTAACCGCTCCGAAGGTCTTCGCGACGCCGCGAATGTGAAGAAGCGGCGGAGCGTCGCTCATACGGCCTTGTCCAGAAAGGGCCGGCGGCTTCAGCCGCCGGCGTCACAGTCGCCTATTCAGCTTAAGGTCACGGGCCTTTGCAAGCGATCAGCTGCTCGGGCGTATAGTGCGTATAGGGGGGCACCGTGGCGACGCTGAAAAACGGGTCGAGCTTCGGATTGTACACGGCTTTGAGCTTGTCGATCCCAGCGCCATTGTCCCAGACCGAAGGCGTGATCTTGATCAGGTGCGGCTCGTTCTTCTTGGCCAGGACGTCGAGCGCAAGGCTTAGCCCCGCGGCGCCGACGGCGGGCGGATTGCTGACCGCCGCGCCTGACAGTCCCTTGTCTTTCTGGTCGATGAGCTGGCCGATGAAGCCGTTGTTGTCCGCTCCGACCACCGGCACATAGGGCTTGCCGGCGGTCTTATACGCGTCCACCACGGTCGAATCGATGCCCGACGTCCAGACGCCGTCGATCGGCTTGCCGGAGGCCAGCAGGTTCTTCGTCTCCTGCGCCGTCTTGTCGAGGGCCCACCCTGAGAACA
>DATJLY010000286.1:0-6214 GCA_035509095.1 Allostellaceae bacterium
TGTCGAGCCGCTCGTCGGACTTGATGCCCTCGTGCAAGAGGTTCACCACCGCTTGCCCGACCGCGAGGTTGCCGCCGGTCAGAAGCGTCATGAACCGCTCGCCCGGGATCTGGAACACATGCATCTTGGAGAAGATCGAGATGTTGTCGACGCCGGCGTTGGTGCGCGTGTCCGACAGGAACACCATTCCTTCCTTGAGCCAGAGTCCGACGCAGTAGGTCATTGTTCTTGCCTCCCCGCACCGACCGCCGGCTCGCGCGTGTCCTGGGCCACGTTCACGTTCACCGACAAGGTCTCCTCCCCCTCGCCGCGCCGCAAGCCGCGCGCCGGCGCGGCAGACCAATAGTCGAGCCCGACGGCGACGCGGATATAGGCGTCGTCGGGCCGCGTCCCGTTGGCCGGGTCGAAGCCGACCCAGCCGATCTCGCCGACATAGGCCTCGGCCCAGGCCTGGCTGGCCTGGGGCTCGGTGCCGTCGCCGGTCCAGACATAGCCGCTGACGAAGCGCGCCGGAATCCCGAGCGACCGGCAGGCGGCGATGAACAGGTGGGCGTGATCCTGGCACGTGCCCGAACCCTTGGCGAGGGTCTCGGCCGCGCGCGTCTCGGTCTCGGCCAAGCCGGTGCGGAGCGCCACGCGCTCCCGCACGGTCTCGACGAGCGAGACCAGCCGGTCGAACTCGCTGGCTCCGGTGGCGCCGTCGCGGGCGAGCGCCGCGACCGCCGCGTCCCAGCCGGTGAGCGGGGTGCGGCGCAGGAAATAGCCGGGGGGCATCGTCTCGCGCCCATCGCGCACGAGGCCACCCATCGGCCGCGTCTCCACCTCGCCGGCGACGGCGATGGCCGCGCTATCGTGGATCCGGTTGACGGTATGGGTATGGACGACATTGCCCAGCCCATCGATGAAGGAGGGCAGCGCCCGGGCGCGGTCCCCGCGCACCTGCCAGCGCAGCATCAGCAGACCCTCGTAGGTGCGCGGCGTCATGCGCAGGGTCTGTATCTCGTAGGGGACCGGAGGCCGATAGCGGTAGATGGTGGTGTGGCGGATGGAAAGCCGCATGACCCGCCCTCATGCGAGATAGAGGTTCGAAATCTCGGCGCCGAGTACGATCGAGCCGTCGATGAAGTCGGTCAGGAACTCGTGCAGCCCGGACTGGAAGATGGTCTCGATCTTGGCATAGTGCAACTTGGCATGCATCTCGCCGGCGCGCCGATGGCATTCGCCGCGCTTGCCGCCATAAGCCACGGCGATGCGGTCGAGGTCGCGGGTGATCTCGGTGAAGCAGCTGAGCAGCGATCGCGGCATCTCCGGCCGCAGGATCAAGAACTCGGCGACGAGCCAAGGCTGCAGCCGCTCGTGGTAGATCCAGTGATAGCTCCGCAATGCCGACACCGAGCGCAGGATCGACTGCCACTGGTAATAATCGAGCGCGCCGCCGACGGCTTCGCCCTGCGGCAGCAGCACGTAGTATTTGACGTCGAGGATCCGGGCCGTGCAGTCCGCGCGCTCGATGAAGGTGCCGAGCCG
Organism: Allostellaceae bacterium; assembly: GCA_035509095.1. GTDB lineage: Bacteria > Pseudomonadota > Alphaproteobacteria > ATCC43930 > CGMCC-115725 > DATJLY01. The sequence goes on from DATJLY010000286.1 coordinate 1,528, forward strand.
GGTGAAGTAAAAGGCGTCGTTCCGCAGCATCGTGCTGTCATAGGCGCCGTCGAAGAGCTGCGAGCGTTCCCGGATCCATTCCAGGAAATCCATCACGTCGCCGGCCCGCGAGCGTTGCGCGCGCTCGCGAGCGCCGTGCCAAGTGCCGTTCAGCGCCTCCCACATATCGGCGGTGAGCGCAGTGCGCACGGCGCGGGCGTTGCGCCGCGCCGTCTCGAGGCACGAGACGATGCTCGACGGGTTGTCGGGGTCATAAACGAGGTAGTCGATCACGTCGGCGGCGAGCGCCTCGGAATATTTCGCGAAGAAGCCGGGCTCGCAGCCGGTGGCGATGAGCGTCGACAGCCATTCGTTGCCGACGCTGCCGAGCGAGCGCGCGACACTCGCCATGCGATAGGCGACCGCGACGATGCGCGCGACGTTCTCGGCGCGCTCCACATAGCGGGCAAGCCAGAACAGGCTATCGGCGGTCCGGGCCAGCACGTCGGTTAGCCTTCCAGGACCCAGGTGTCCTTGGTGCCGCCGCCCTGGCTCGAATTGACGACGAGCGAGCCTTCGCGCAGCGCCACTCGTGTCAGGCCGCCCGGCACGATGCGGATCTCTTGGCCCACGAGGACAAAGGGGCGGAGGTCGACGTGGCGGGGCGCCACGCCCGACTCGACGAAGGTGGGGCAGGTGGAAAGCGCCAAGGTCGGCTGCGCGATATAGTCGCCAGGGCGCGCGCGGAGCTTCGCGGCGAAGGCGTCCACCTCGGCGCGGGTCGATTGCGGGCCGACCAGCATGCCGTAGCCGCCGGAGCCGTGCGTCTCCTTCACCACCAGCTCGCTCAGATGGTCGAGCACATAGGCGAGATCGTCGGCGCGGCTGCAGGAAAATGTCGGCACGTTGCGCAGGATCGGCTCCTCGCCGAGATAGAAGCGGATCATGTCCGGGACATAGGGATAGACGCCCTTGTCGTCGGCGATACCGGTGCCGACGGCGTTCGCGAGCGTGACGTTCCCCGCGCGGTAGGCGTTGAAAAGGCCGGGACAGCCCACCAACGAATCAGGCAGGAACGTCAGCGGGTCGATAAAGCCGTCGTCGACGCGACGATAGACGACGTCGACCCGCTTCAACCCCTCGGTCGTGCGCATATAGACGACGGCGTCGTCGACCACGAGATCGATCCCCTCGACCAGCTCGATCCCCATCTCGTCGGCGAGAAAGGAGTGCTCGTAATAGGCGCTATTGAAAGGCCCGGGCGTGAGCAGGGCGATGACCGGGTCTCGGTTGCAATTTGGCGGCGCCACCGATTGCAGCGTCTCGCGCAGCTCCTCAGGGTAGTTCGAGACCGGCGCGATGCGGTGGCGCGCGTAGAGCTCGGGGAAGAGCCGCATCGTCGCCTCGCGGTTCTCCATCATGTAGGAGACGCCGGACGGCGTTCGGCAATTGTCCTCCAGCACGAAGAAATCGCTCGGGCCGACACGGATGATGTCGATGCCGGCGACATGGGTGAAGGCGCCGCGCGGCGGATCGAAATCCTGCATCTCGGCGCAGAAGCTGTCATTGGAAAGGATGAGCTCCGAGGGGATCTTGCCTGCGCGCAGGATCTCGCGCGCATGGTAGATGTCGGCGAGGAAGGCGTTGAGCGCACGGACGCGTTGGGTCAGGCCGAGCGAAAGATGCAGCCATTCCGGCGCCGACAGAATGCGGGGGATGATATCGAACGGGATGAGCCGTTCGGGATCGCCGCCTTCGGCATGGACCGAGAAGGTGATGCCGATGCGGCGAAACAGGATCTCGGCCTCGCGATGCTTGCGCTGCAGCAGGTCGGCCGGTGTCTCTTCCAGCCAGCGCTGCACCATCTCGTAATGCTGCGGGATGGCGCCGGGAGCGCCGATCTCGTCGAAGAAGCGCGCGACCGCGTTAGCCGCCTCGGTCCTGCTCACGGGCTTACCTCCCCGCCGCCATTGTTCCCCGAAACCTCGTAGCAAGCCGCGGGCCAATCCGCATCTTGCCCGGCAACTCCTTTGCGTGGCGTGATCTTTCGACGTCGTGATCGGGCGGCATCGGCACCGACTTGAACCGGGGTGCCCGAAAATTGGGCAGCGGACCCACCCGTGTCCACCATCCCCGGCGCGTGCTAAAGAGGAGCGGGGCCTCGGGCACAAGAGGCCGAGGGAGGGTGGCGATGGATCGGCGCGCGTTCCCGCAATCGGCGGCCTTCGTTGCAAAGGCAGCGGCGTCTGCCGCGGTGCCGCAAGCGGTCCCGCGCATCGGCAAGGCATCGACGCGGCGCCGGCTCGGGCAGCGCTGGGTCATCGACGATGTCATCAAGGCCAACGGCACCGATTGGAATCCGCCGCGCTCGGTCCATCTCAACGCCCCTAGCGGCTTCGGGGCAAGCGGGATTTTCCTCCCGCGCTTTAACCTCGCAGGAGTGTCCATTCCATGGCTGGCAACGTCACCCTCGATTATCGCGGCGCCATCGCACTCGTGACGATCGAGAACAAGGGTCGCCTCAATGCGATGGATGACGCCGTGGCCGCGGGGCTTGCGGCGTCCGTTGACGCGGTGAAGCGGCGCGGCGATGTGGGCGCGCTGGTGATCAGAGGCGCCGGCCGCGACGCGTTCTGTGCCGGGGTCGATCTGAAGTTCGTCGCCGAGCATGCCGACCGCGCCCAGGGCTTCGCCAAGGTTGGCCGTCATCTCGAATCGTTCCACGCCGACATGGAAGAGCTTCCATTCCCGTCGATCGCCATGATCCACGGGGTCTGTTATGGCGGCGGCCTGCACCTCGCCGTCACCTGCGATTTCCGCTTTGCCGCGACCTCGCTGCGGATGGTGGTCCCGGCGGTGAAGAACCGGCTTTTCTATCCCATTCCCGCGCTCGAGCGGCTCTATCGCCTGATCGGCTCGGCGAGGACGCGCCGGCTGGTGCTGGAAGGGGCGCTGTTGCCGCCGGAGCGGCTGCTCGGCTGGGGCCTCGTCGACGAGCTGGCGGCGCCCGATGCGCTCGAGGATGTGACCTTCGCCTTCGCCGAGCGGCTGGCGGCGCAGCCGCGCGAGATCGTGCCGACCTACATGAAGATGCTGCGCGCGCTCGACACGGGCGACGTCGCGGCGGCTCAGCGCCTGCGCGATGGCGCGCGCCGCGGGCCCGGCGAGGAGTAGACCCCGCTCGGCTCAGCGGACGAATTCGTCGGTCGAGAGCCCCTTATAGGAACTGAGCGCGTCCGCCGGCTTTATCAGCCCGGCCTCGAGGTTCATCTTGTCGGCATTGGCGAGCGCCTCCTCGGTCACCACCGGCGACAGCGGCGTGTTGTCCCGCACTTCTTCGAACGAGGCTTCGGCGGCCTTGTCCGGGATGTCGGGGAAGCGCTTCTTCAGGATCGCGCGCGTCTCGTCCTGATGCTCGTGGATGAACTTGGCGGCCTCCACCATCGAGTGCCCCATCTTCAGGCAGATCGAGCGGTGGTCCTGACAGAATTGCGGCCGCGCCACGATGAGGCCGAAGGCGAGCGGATAAAGGCCGGGCGGCTCGCCTTTCTCGCCGCTCGCCACCAGCACCGCCGATCCGTCGGTCAGGACCCGCTGCGGCCAGGGCGGGCCGTTCGAGAACCCGTCGATCGACTTGCGGGCAAAGGCGGCGAGCATGTCGGCCGGCTGCATCGGCGTGATCTGAACCCCTTGGGGATCGACCTCGCCGGCCTTCATGACGTCGAGCAGGTCGCCGTGCACGATCGAGCCCAGCCCGTCGACCGCCATGGTGCGGCCGGCGATGATCTTGGCGCGCTGCAACAAAGGCGCCGCGGGATCGAAATGGGCGGCCTCGGCGATGTCCTTGCGGATCACGACATCGAGCGGCAGGCGGTTCAGCACGTTGGCGATCGCCAGGAGGCGCTGACCCCGCGCCGCCGCGCGGTCGATGGTGAGGCCGCTCGAGTTCGAGAAATCGGCGCTGCCGGTAAGCACCGCGTTGAAGGCGCCGACGCCGGAGACGAACGAGACCTTCACGTCGAGTCCTTCCTTGGCCCAGATCCCGGCATCCTCGGCGACATAGGTCGAGAGGAACACATAGGCCAAGGCCGGCATCACCATGCTCGTATGCTCGGTCTGGGCCTTGGCGGGTGCCAGGCCCAGCAGCAGCGCCGCCGCGGCGAGCGCGGCCGGCTTTTTTGTGGATCGCATGACACTTCTCCCCTTCTTTATTGTGGCTCCGACCGACCCCCACCGCGAAAATAGCGACAATTGATAATCGCCGCCGCGGTGCGAGGGCCTCCTCTTTCCGAACCCGAACTGGCCGTACGCTTACATATCATAATTAGCGTACAGTGTCAAGCGCAGACAAGCGCCGTGCGGGACCGACGGCATGGGCCAGCTCATGAAATCTAGCCCCATTCAAGCCCGGTTGATCGGCATGTGACAGGTGCGCCTCAAGATGGTATGCCGTTGCAATGCCTACCCGCTCAAGCGAACGCCCTCGCGACTCGAACAAGCTCGCAAAGCTTGTGGTCGATCTTGTAACGGGTACAACTGAGGTGCACGAAGAGCCAGAAAGAGTCCCGCCGCCGTCGCGCTCGGAAATCTTGGGGGCCATAAGGGAGGCCTTGCACGCGCGCGCATGCTTAGCGCCAAACGCCGAAGGGAAATCGCATCTACTGCTGCCGCTGCGCGTTGGGGAAAGCCAAAAAAGCAAAGATAATCT
>DATJLY010000287.1:0-2045 GCA_035509095.1 Allostellaceae bacterium
CCGGCAACCTTCTGTTCCTGTCGGGACGCGGGCCTGGCGGCAACGTCTCAGGCAAGGTCGGCGAGGCCTTCTCGGTCGAGCAGGCATATCAACACGCGCGCTCAGTGGGATTGGGCCTCATCGCCGTGATGAAGCAGGAGCTGGGCGACCTCGACAAGGTGAAGGGCATCCTGAAGGTGCTCGGCATGGTGAACGCGGTGCCGACCTTCGGGGACCACCCTAAGGTCATCAACGGCTGCTCGGACCTTCTGGTCGAAGTGTTCGGCGATGCCGGACGGCACGCGCGGTCGGCCGTCGGCATGGGCTCGCTCCCCAATCAGATCCCGATCGAGATCGAGCTGATCGCGCTCGTCGAGTAGCCGCGCGAGGGCGGGCTTAACGCGGTCCGTGAAGTGTGCCAGGATCGCGGGTAAGAGAAGGTTCAGGGAGGACCGTTCAGTGCGTGCCGATCGGCACTGGCGAGCCGGGCATCGTCCGGGCGGGCCATGCGCGACCTAGGAAACCGCTCCGTGGCGAAGCCCGCGCTGTCGCTCGTCCGCGGCGCCGCGAAGCGTCCCGCGCTGCAGGCGCAGGGGCTGGTGATGAAGCTCGGCGACCGGCTCGTCCTCGACCATGTCGACATAACCGTGGCCGAGGGCGAGTTCCTTTGCATCGTGGGTCCGTCGGGCTGTGGCAAGACCACTCTGTTGCGGCTGTTCGCGGGATTGTGGCGGCCGGCGCAAGGCGAGATCCGCGCGGCGGGCGAGATCGTCGCCGGGCCTTCACGCGAGCGCGCGATCGTGTTCCAGGATTACGGCCGCTCGCTCCTGCCGTGGCGCAGCGTGTGGGCCAATGTCGCATTGGCTTACGAGGCGCAGGGCGTGCCGCGCGCCGAACGGCGCCGCCGCGCCACGGCGCTCTTGGAAAAAATGGGGCTCGCCGAAGTGGGCGACCTTTATCCCGGCCAATTGTCGGGCGGCATGCAGCAGCGGGTGCAGATCGCGCGCTGCCTGGCGCAGGAGCCGCGCGTCTTGCTGATGGACGAACCGTTCGGTGCCCTCGACGCGATGACCCGCCAGACGCTTCAGGACGAGATCGCGCGGATCGCGGCCGACCACGCCATCACCATCGTGTTCATCACTCACGACCTCGAGGAAGCGATCTATCTCGGCGACCGGGTGGTGGCGCTTGCCGCCAATCCCGGCCGCGTCGTCGAGACCTTGTCGGTCGGGCTGAAGCGGCCGCGCAATCAGCTCGCAACGCGCGAGGAGCCGACATTCCTCGCGCATCGCCACCGCCTGTTTCAGCTTCTGGTGCACGACTAAGCCCGTAAGGAGGCCGCGCGATGCTCGAGACGACGACCGCCGGCAGCCTGCCGAAGCCGGCTTGGCTCGCGACCCCGCGCATGTTGTGGGCGCCGTGGAAAGAGCAGGGCGCGGCGCTTGCCGAAGCGCAGCGCGACGCCACCCTTTTGGCGCTCAAGGAACAGGAGGATTGCGGCATCGACATCGTCACCGATGGCGAGCAGGCGCGGCAGCATTTCGTCCATGGCTTCGTCGAGGCCGTGGAGGGGATCGATTTCGCGCGCAAGGTCAAGATGGGCATCCGCGCGGACCGGTATGTCGCCGACTGCCCCACCGTGACGGCGCCGTTGCGGCGCGCGCGCCCCGCCCATGTCGGCGAAGCGCGGATCGCCCGCGCCCATACGCGCCGGAAGCTCAAGATCACGCTCCCGGGCCCGATGACAATCGTCGACACGATCGCCGATGCCTATTACGGCGACCGGGTGAAGATGGCGATGCGCTTTGCCGAGCTGTTGAACGAAGAGGCGCTGGAGCTCGCGGCACTCGGCATCGACGTGATCCAGTTCGACGAGCCGGCCTTCAACGTCTATCTCGACGCCGTGCGCGATTGGGGCGTCGCCGCGCTTCATCGCGCGATCGAAGGGGTGGGCTGCAAGACTGCGGTTCACATCTGCTATGGCTATGGGATCAAGCCCAACATCGATTGGAAAGGGACGCTCGGCCGCGAATGGCGGCAATACGAGTCGATTTTTCCGGCGCTTG
>DATJLY010000288.1:0-11939 GCA_035509095.1 Allostellaceae bacterium
GCGGCGGATCGCGCCAGCACCAACACGCCGCTCGTGTCCTTGTCGAGGCGATGGACGAGCCGTGGGCGCTCGGCCGCATCGAACCGCAACGCGTCGAGCAGCGCGTCGAGATGCCGGTCGGTGTTGGTGCCGCCTTGCACCGCGAGACCCGCCGGCTTGTCGATCACGATCACCGCGTCGTCGCGATAAAGGACCGCGTTGCGGAGCATCGCTTCGTCGCCCGGCCGCACCATGACGGGACGCGGGGCGGGGAGGGGCGCAAGATCGCCGAGCGGCGGGACGCGAACGATCTGCCCCGGCGCCACGCGGTCCGAAGATTGCGCGCGCCGCCCGTCGAGCTTCACCTGCCCGGTGCGCAACAGCTTCTCGAGCCGCCCATGCGCAAGCTCGGGGAAATGCCGCTTGAACCAGCGGTCGAGCCGGATTTCCGCTTCGTCCGCCGTGATGGCGATGGTCTGAACGCCGGTCATGACCGGCTCATGCTAGGGGATCGGCCACCGACGCGTCGATATTCTTCACGTTGCCGACCGCCTGCCCGACCTTGTAGGCGGCCATGAGCGCGGCGGGATAGGGCTTCAGCAGCGCCAGGAGCTGATCCGGCTCGACCGCCTCGTCGCCGAGCCAGCGCCCATAGCTTGCAGGATCGAGGATCACCGGCATGCGGTTGTGGATCGGTGCGCACACCTCGTTGGGCGTGGTGGTGATGATGGTGAAAGACCGCACCACCGCGCCGCTCGCCTTGTCGCGCCAGCGTTCCCACAATCCGGCGAAGCCGAAGAGGCTCCGGTCCTTCATCACGATGGCGAAAGGCTGCTTCTCTTTGGGGCCGAGCTTCTGCCATTCATAGAAGCCGTCGGCAGGAACGATGCAGCGCCGGCTCGCAAAGGCCTCGCGGAAGGCCGGCTTCTGCGCCACCGTTTCCGCCGCGGCATTGATGAGCGACGCGCCGATCTTCATATCCTTCGCCCAGAACGGCACGAGCCCCCAGCGCAGCAAATCGAGCGAGCGGGTTCCGGCATCGGCGCGGAAGCGCACGACCGGCACATCGTTCGTCGGCGCGATGTTGTAAAGCGGCTCGTAATTCGGCAATGGGTTGGTCGTGCGGAAGAGCCGCGCGGTTTCGGAAGCGGGAATGCGATTGAGGAACCGTCCGCACATGCCGCGTCTCGCTCACCGCGCCGGATTATGCGCCGCCGCGCGAAGGGCGTGGGAAAGCGCGTCGGTGCGGCGCAGCTCCTGCATCACCGCGGCCTCGACCGCCGGCGTCATCGTCACGAACAGCAGGCGGAAGCGCCGATCCGGCACGACGCTATGCTGAGCGAAGGCGCGCAGCGCCGTCTCGCCCATGCCGCGGATCTCGGGATGTTCCGCCACGATCGCGGCCGCGAGCGGACGAAGCCGCTCGCGCGTCATGGCGAGCGCTTCCTCGATCGCGAGATCCTGCCGCGCGGCGGCGCCCTTCGTGCCCGAAAGCCGGTAGATCAGTGCTACGGCAAGGAGCCCGACGGCGAAGGCGACGAAGATGCCCACCGCGATTCACGTGAAGGCGCGGAGCTTCCACGGGATGAGCGCGCGCTCGGCCCAGTTCACGCCGCGGTTCAACAGGATCGCGAGCACCGCGACGACGATGAGCGGGGCGAAGTATTTGGCGAGCGCCAAGGTCTCGCCATAGAACTGGAACATATAGCCGATGCCCGACGCGACGATCAGCAGCTGCCCGACGATGATGCCCACGAGCGCGCGTCCGACCGCGATGCGCAGACCCGCGATGATGTAGGGGAGCGAGGACGGCAGCACCACCGCGAACAGGATCTCGTGCTTCGTGCCGCCCAATGAGCGCGCGACCTCGACAAGAAAGCTGTCCGCCTCCTTGGCTCCGGCCTCGACGGTGAGGAGTTGCGGAAAGACGGCAGAGACGAAAACGAAGATGATCAGCGTCAGGTCGCCGACGCCGAACCACGCGAGAAACAGCGGCAGCCAGGCGATGTTGGGGATCGACCAGCCGATGAAGATATAGGGATCGAGGACCCGCGCGGCGGACCGGAAGATGCCCAGCAAAAGCCCCAGTGCCGTGCCGACGACGAAGCCCAGCACGAGCCCGACCGCCAGCGGCCAAATCGTCTCGGCCGTGGCTTTGATCAGCTCGCCGGACGCGGTGAGCTCGATGAAGGCGGCGATGACGCTCGCCGGCGACGGCAAGATCACCGGCGGAACGTTGAGGCTGATCACCTGCCACAGCGCGAGGAAGCCAAGGCCCGACAGCACGGTCATCGCCACGTGGTTCCGGCCCAGCGTGGCGAGCATTGACATCGCCCCATTCGTCCTGGCGCCGTCGAGCGGGATCGAGGACTGGGTCATAGTTCCTCCCTGATGCTTTTCCAGGCGATGTTGCGGAGCCGCGCGAATTCCTTTTCCGCCCGCACGTCGTAACTATAGCGCGGCCTCGGCAGCGTGACGTCCAGCACCTCTTTGATCCGCCCCGGGCGCCGTCCCATGATCACCACGACATCGGAAAGATAGATCGCCTCGTCGAGGTCGTGCGTGATGAAAAGCACCGTGCTTTTCACCCGGTCCCACAGCGCGAGAAGTTCATCCTGGAGGACGGTTCGCGTCTGCGCGTCGAGCGCGCCGAACGGTTCGTCCATGAGCAAAATCTCGGGCTGGCGCACGAGCGCGCGGGCGAGCCCCACCCGCTGCTGCATGCCGCCCGACAATTGATAGGGAAAATACCGCTCGAACCCGGTGAGCCCGACCATGGCAAGCGCCGCATCGATCCGCTGCTTCTCGTCGATGCCGAGCGTGTGGCGATGGGTTTGAAGCTGAATGCCCAATGCCACGTTATCGGCGATGGTCTTCCACGGCATCAGCCCGATGCCCTGGAACACCATGGACATTTTCGGGCTGGGGCCGGCCAGGATCTCGCCATCGAGCCGGATCTCGCCGGTGTCGGGCGGTATGAGGCCCGCCGCCATCCGCAACAGCGTGGTCTTGCCGCAACCGCTCGGCCCCACCACCGTCACGAACCGTCCGCGCGCGAGCTTGAACGCGAATTTCTCGAGCGCGAGAAGGCGGCCGCCCGACGGGCTGTCATAGCTCTTGCTGATGTCGACGAACTCGAGCTCGGGCATGGCGGCGGGTTCTCGGATCGTCGGCCGATGCGCGCCGTCTAATCCTTGCTCGCCGTGGCGCCTTTGTACCAGTCGGGCGTGTCGGGCAGGTCGGGCGTTCCCTTGACGACGCCCATCTTGTCGAGCGCCGCCTTCAAGGGCCGGGTGTCGTAAACGTCCGCGGGCTTCGAAAGATCCGCGGTCGCGCTCTCGTTGCGGATCTTGAAGAACAGATCCATGATCTTCTGCGTCGCCGCCATGTTGATGCCGCCATTCACCGAGAAATAGCCGCCGTCCCGGAACAGGCGCCATGCCTTGGCAAGCTGATCTTCCGTCATGTCGCTGTTCTTGAAGATCGCCGCGCCCGGCTTGACCCAGGCATCGGCGCTGTCCTGCCATTGGCGCATCATGTCCAGCATCATCTCGACATAGGCCGTCGCCTCGGCCTGATGATCGTTGAGCCATTCGGTGCGCGCCACGACCACCAGGCGCGGGACCGGCGGCGTGTATTTCGCGGTGTGCGGCAGGATCGCGTGAATGGTCTTGGTGTAGCCTTTGGCCTCGGCCTGCACGGCGCCGAGATGCGACAGGCTTCCAAGCTGCGTGCGGCCGGTGTCGAGCGCCTGAAGCGACGGTCCGTCGCCGCCGCCGAGCGCCACCCAGCGGAAGGCGTCGGGGCCGAAGCCCAGTCCTTGCACCGCCATCTGCGCGTTGAAGCGTTGCGCGCCGCCAAGGCTCGCAACGCCCCAGGGCTGACCTTCGGCGTCCTTCATCGTCTGGTACTTGTTCTGACCCCACACCTCTTCATCGCCATAAGGCGTCATCACCATCAGCACCTTGACCTTGGCGCCGGAATAGATCGCGCCAAGCGCCGCGATGATGTCGCCGACCGCCACGTCGGTGTTCTTGGTCACGACCGCCTGAACCCGCTCCGGCCCGCCGCCCGCGAGGTCGGGACCGAGCTTCAGATCGAGCCCATGTTTTTCGGGAAGGCCCATCGCGATCGCCATACGGTCATAAGCGATGGCGGGGTTCGGAATCGGTTCGAGCTCGATCGCCGTCACGGTGGGTGACGCGGCGCGGCCGATGGCGGGCGCGCCGCCCAAAAGCGCGGCGGCGCCGGCGATCAGAAAAAACCTTGCCGCGCGCGAGGGGTGCTTGGTCGCATGGGACATTGATCTTCCTCCCTTATAGAGCCGTTTTGGCCGCATCTTGGCGCCACCATCCCAGGTCCGAAGGGACGTGGCAATATGCTTGGCCCGCAAGCGCGGACCCCGGCCTCAATCCAATCCTTCGCCCCTGAGGATCGCGGCGGTCGCATCGGCGATGCCTTGCCAGCGCTGCATCGAGGCGGTGTCGCCGCGCTGTCGCGCCTTCAAGGCCTGGTGCTCGGCGAAGGAGGTGGCACGCACGCCGTGCTTCTCGACGACCATCGCCGCGATGCTCCAGACGCTTTGCCCTTCTTCCACCGATGCCACGGTTTCGCTCCTCCCACGCATTCGAGGGGGCGACAGATTGACGGATTTGCCGCGCCCGCACCACAATCATGAGGAGTCGGGCGCGACAGGCGACCCTGCCAATCTTTCGACCGGCAGGAACTTGGCGTAATCTCGGGTTCGAGCGACTCTCATACCTTCCGACGCCTGGCGGCCCGCAGGCATTGGCGCTCTGGATCGCAAGATTGATGGAGATGGCCGCCATGGCGCGTGATCTCGGCAAAGAGGACCGCAACAAGGCCCTGGTCGAGGCGAGCTTCGATCGTTGGAAAAGCCGAACCGGGGGTCCGTTCGAGCTTCTGGCCGACAATGTCGAGTGGACCATCACGGGCTCGTCGCCGCTGTCCAGGACCTATCGGAGCAAGCAGGAATTCATCGACGACGTGATCAATCCGTTCAACGCCCGCATGGCGACACCGCTCGATCCGACCGTTCACGGCATCTACGCGGATGACGATATGGTCGTCATCCTGTTCGACGCCGAGGCCACGGTGAAAGACGGCAAGCGCTACCACAACACCTATAGCTGGTACTTTCAAATGAAGGACGCCAAGGTTGTCAAGGCCGTCGCCTTTTTCGACACGAGGGATTTCGACGAGTTCTGGAATCGCGTGTCACCGGAGCCGTGAAGACGTCCCAGCGGAAGCGAAATCGTGGCTGCACCGCCGTCTTGACAGATATACGCAAATATGATATAACCGTACATTTCTTTCGCTGCGGCCGATTGCCGGGAGGCTAGGGTGGAAGAAACCGCGCAGAGATTATCAATTGTCGCGTTTTTGCCGATCCGTCGGGAGACGCGCCGCGGCGGGAAGGGAAAGGCGGTCAAACGCTTGGCACGGAAATAGCGGTTATGCCTTCCGCTGGCGCAGCTTCTGCCAATAGTCGAGCCGCTTTTTGATCTCGCGCTCGAAGCCGCGCGCGATCGGGCGGTAGAAGCTCTGCCGCTCGAGCGCGTCGGGGAAATAGTCGAGGCCCGAGAACCCTTCCTCGGTCGAGGGGTCGTAGACATAGCCTTCGCTGTAGCCGAGCTCGCGCATGAGCCGGGTCGGCGCGTTGACGGCGTGCATCGGCGGCATCAGCGAGCCGCTTTGCTTGGCGGCGGCCTGCGCTTCGCCGAACGCGACATAGGCGGCGTTCGATTTGGGCGCGGTGGCGAGGAAGATCACCGCCTGGGCCAGCGCCAGCTCGCCTTCGGGCGAGCCCAGGCGCTCATAGGCCTCCCAGGCCGCGATCGTCTGGAGCAGCGCTTGCGGCTCGGCGAGGCCGATATCCTCGACCGCCATGCGCACCATGCGCCGCGCGATATAGATCGGGTGCTCGCCGCCGCTCAGCATGCGCGCGAGCCAATAGAGCGCCGCGTCGACGTCCGAGCCGCGCACCGACTTGTGGAGCGCGCTGATGAGGTTGTAGTGGCCTTCCTGCGACTTGTCGTAAAGCGGCGCGCGGCGCTGCACCGTTGCCGTCAGCGCCTCGCGGTCGAGCGGCTTTCCGGGCGGCAGCGCCGCCAGCTCCTCGGCCAGGTTGAAGATGAAGCGGCCGTCGCCGTCGGCCATCGCCTTCAGCGTCGCGCGCGCCTCCTCGTCGAGCGGCAGGGTCTTGCCGAGCGCCGCCTCGGCCCGCGCGAGCAGGATGTCGAGCGCCGCATCGTCGAGCCGCTTCAGCACGAACACCTGGCAGCGCGACAGAAGCGCGCCGTTCAGCTCGAAGGACGGGTTCTCGGTGGTGGCGCCGATCAGCACCACCGTTCCGTCCTCCACATAGGGCAGGAACCCGTCCTGCTGCGCCCGGTTGAAGCGATGGATCTCGTCGACGAAAAGCAGCGTGCCCTGGCCGCCGACGCGGCGCTTCTTGGCGGCGTCGAACACCTTGCGCAGATCGGCGACGCCCGAGAACACCGCCGAGAGCGGCTCGAACGCCATCGCCGTCACCTCGGCCAGAAGCCGCGCGATCGTGGTCTTGCCGCAGCCGGGCGGGCCCCACAGGATCATCGAGGCAAGCCGCCGCGACGCCACCATCCGGCCCAAGGGCCCTTCCGGGCCGAGCACATGGTCTTGCCCCACCACCTCGTCGAGCCGCTTGGGACGCAAGCGGTCCGCAAGCGGCCGCGGCGCGTCCTTCTCGAACAGGCTCATCGCACCGTCACGGTGAGGAGCTTGCCCTCGCGCCGGATCGCAATGGTCCAAGGCGATTCCGACGCGGTCAGCATGTCCTCGAGCTGCGTGACGGCATCGATCGGCTCGCGGTTGAGGCTCGCGAGGATGTCGCCCGGCTGGAGCCCCAGTCGCTGGGCGCGGCTCCCTGTCGCGACTTGCGAGATGACGACGCCGCGCTGCGCCGGGTCGAGGCCCAGCTCGTCGTCATAGGCAGGGTTGAGATTGCCGACCGTGGCGCCGGCGAGCGGGTTGGGCCCGTCGATCACCTGCTCCGCGCGCGGCGGCTGTTCGGGCAGCCGCTCGAGCGTGACGGACCCGGTGCGGTCGGCGCCGTTGCGCCAATAGTCGAGCGTCATCGCATGATCGAGCGGCGCCGTGGCGATGCGGAACTTGAGAACGTCGGGATCGTCGACCGGGTGCCCGTCGAGCGCCAGGACCACGTCGCCCATGTGCAGGCCTGCCTTGGCGGCCGGGCTGTCCGGCACGATCTCGTTCAAGAGAACGCCCGCGGGGCGCGCCAGCTTCAGGCTGTCGGCGAGTTCCTGCGTCACCTGCTGACCCGTCGCGCCGAGCCAGGGGCGTGCGATCTTGCCGCCGTTCCGCGCCGCCTGCAGCACCATCCGCACCATCGCGGTCGGGATCGCGAATCCCAGCCCCATCGATCCGCCCGAGCGGGAATAGATCTCGGAATTGATGCCGACGAGCTTGCCGTCGAGATCGACGAGCGCGCCGCCAGAATTGCCGGGATTGATCGGCGCGTCGGTCTGGATGAAGGAGCGGAAATCGCTCGCCCCAATCGAGCGCGCGAGCGCCGAGACGATGCCGCTCGTCACTGTCTGGCCCACGCCGAACGGGTCGCCGATCGCGAGCACAAGGTCGCCGACCTCGAGCGCATCACTGTCGCCGATCTCGACCGTCGGCAGCGGTGCGCCGTGGGCGTCGATCTTGAGGACGGCAAGGTCGCTGTGCTCGTCCGAGAGAACGACCTTCGCCTCGAACTCGCGGCGGTCGCTCAACACGACGCGGATCTCGTCGGCGTCCTGGATCACGTGCTGGTTCGTGACGATGAGGCCGGCGGGATCGACGATCACGCCGGAGCCCAGCGAATTCTGCACCCGCTCGCGCGTGCCGACGAAGGGCGAATTCTCGCCGAAGAAGCGGCGGAAGAACGGGTCGTTGGCGAACGGCGATTCCGTCCTGATGGTGCGGCGGGAATAAACGTTGACGACGGCGGGCGCGGCCTTCTTCACGACCGGTGCGAACGAGAGATGGATCGCCTCGCGGCTCGCGGGCGGCTGTCGCGTTTCGGCGAAAGCCGGCGCGACGAAGACGAGAAGGAGCAGAAGCACGACCAGGCGCATGCCGCGCATTCTAGCCGAACACCTCCGCGAACGCCCGCTTCAGCGCGAGGTCGGCCTCTCCCGTCGTCGCGACGATCCCCTGCTCGGCGAGCGAGGTGACGCCGGCGTCGCGGATGCCGCATGGCACGATCCCGCGATAGTGGCCGAGATCGGGATCGAGATTGAGCGAGATGCCGTGATAGGTGATCCAGTGGCGCACGCGCACGCCGATGGCGCCGATCTTCGCCTCGCGCCCGCCCGCGACGACCCAGATGCCGACCCGGCCCTGGCGCCGCTCGCCTTTCACGTTGAACGCGGCGAGAGCGCGGATCAGCCACTCCTCAAGGCCGCGCACATAGGCGGCAACGTCAAGCCCGCGCGCCTTCAGGTCCAGCATGACATAGCCGACACGCTGACCCGGCCCGTGATAGGTGAACTGTCCGCCGCGGCCGGTCTGGTAGACAGGGAAAAGCGGCTCGACCAGATCCTCGGCGCGGGCGCTCGTGCCGGCGGTGTAAAGCGGCGGATGTTCGAGAAGCCACACAAGCTCAGGCGCGGCATGGGTACGGATCGCCGCGACCCGCTCCTCCATGGCGGCGACCGCCGTCTCGTAACCGACCGGTCGGTCGTCGATCCGCCACTCGACGCTCATCGGCCGCCTTGCCCGTCTGCCGGGGACTTGCTAGAGACGCTAGCCACGGGCGGCATGCCGATGCCGCCCTTTTGCGGTCGTGGCGGAATTGGTAGACGCGCAGCGTTGAGGTCGCTGTGGGGGAAACCCCGTGGAAGTTCGAGTCTTCTCGACCGCACCATTGCAATTGTAACCCATTGAAAAAACGGATGGGTTTAGACCTCGTTCGAGGCCGTTTTACCGATTTTTGCGCGCGGGTCAAAGCGTCGTTGCCGTGTCACGGGCATGCGGAGGCAAATTCGCGATCCGCATCAGGGAACGAACCTGGCAAATCTGAGGTCACGGACTTGGTTGCTGCCAGAAGTCGGCGAACTTGAAACCGCCGGTGCCCAGTGAGAAGGAAGGCGCAGAGCCCGCGAAACCTTCTCATTGAGCGCGTGGACTCAAACTCGGCCGAGCAAGGCGAGCAACTCGGCGACGGTAATGCCTGCATCTGCAATGATCCGCCGAAGTGTTCCCTGCCGCAAAACACGATGATCGGGCACGACAACGCGAGCAAATGGCGCGTCACGACGCAGGATCATGTGGCTACCGCGTTGGCGTCGGAACACGAACCCCGCGCGTTCCAGGGCAGCGCGCAACTCACGGCCGGATAGGTCTGCTGGAAGCTTGTCCACATCCGAAGGCAGTCAAGCCGCGGACTCGATCTCGATGAACTCCGTACCGGCCTCTAGCGGTGGCGGTTCGCCGGCATCGCGGCAATCGTCAAGATAAAGCGCGATCGCCTCGCGGATATTGGCGATGGCCGCGGTCCGGCTGTCTCCTTGGCTGACGCACCCCGGCAGCACCGGCACGGAAACGACGTATCCGCCGTCCGCCTCTTTCTCCAACACCACCGTGTAGCGCATCGGCGTCTCCAATGCCGTTTGCATCGATCATAGCGCAAACCGACTATTGCCGGAAAGTTGCCGAGGATCACGGAATTTGCGAGTCTTCTCGACCGCACCATGCCTCCAGCAAGACGTGATCCCGGCTCCGGGCGCCTGCCCATGATATAAGGCCGGCCGGTGCGGGGAGGAATGGCTCATGGCGGAAGATGTGAGCGCGATGGCGCTCGACTATCACCGGCAGCCGGTGGCAGGAAAGATCGCGGTCACGGCGACCAAGCCGCTGGGCACGCAGCGCGATCTGGCGTTGGCCTATACGCCCGGGGTCGCTGCCGCTTCGCTCGCGATTGCCGCTGATCCGAGCGAGGCGTCGACCCTCACGGCGCGCTCCAACCTGGTGGGCGTCGTCACCAACGGTACGGCAGTGCTGGGGCTCGGCGCGATCGGACCACTCGCGGCCAAGCCCGTGATGGAGGGCAAGGCAGTCCTCTTCAAGAAATTCGCCGGCATCGATGTCTTCGATATCGAACTCGACGTGGCCGATCCCGATCGCCTCGTCGACGTGATCGCCGCGCTCGAGCCTACCTTCGGCGGCATCAACCTCGAGGACATCAAGGCGCCCGAATGTTTCGAGATCGAAGCGAAGCTCAGGAAACGCCTTAAGATCCCGGTTTTCCACGACGACCAGCACGGGACCGCCATCATCGTCGGCGCGGCGGTCCGCAACGGGCTGCGGCTGGTCGGCAAACGCATCGAGCAGGTGCGTCTCGTTACGTCGGGTGCCGGCGCCGCTGCCATCGCGTGTCTCGACCTGCTGGTGGATATGGGTCTGCGCGTCGAGAATGTCATTGCGACGGACCGCTATGGCGTCGTGTGGTGCGGGCGCAACGAAGAGATGGATCCGCGCAAGGACCGCTATGCGAAGGACACGAGCGCGCGGACTTTGGCCGATGTAATCGGCGGCGCGGACATCTTCCTCGGGCTGTCGGCGCCCAACGTGCTGACGCCGGCCATGGTGAGCGAGATGGCGGCGCGCCCCCTCATCCTCGCGCTTGCCAATCCAACGCCCGAGATCATGCCAGAGGACGCGCGCGCCGCGCGGCCGGATGCGGTCATCGCGACGGGCCGCACCGATTATCCGAACCAGGTCAACAACGTCTTGTGCTTCCCCTTCATTTTCCGTGGCGCGCTCGATGTCGGCGCCACCGCGATCAACGAGGCGATGAAGCTCGCCTGCGTCGAGGCGCTCGCCGGACTGGCGTTGGCCGAGCCGTCGGACGTGGTGGCGGCCGCTTACGGCGAGACGCCGCTCACGTTCGGGCCCGACTATCTCATCCCGAAGCCGTTCGATCCGCGCCTCATTCTCGAGCTCGCGCCGGCCGTCGCGAAGGCGGCTATGGACAGCGGCGTCGCGACCCGGCCGATCGCCGATTTCGCCGCCTACCGTCAGCATCTCACCGAATTCGTGTTCCGCTCGGGCCTTGCCATGAAGCCGGTATTCGAGCGCGCCCGCACCGATCCAAGGCGCGTCATCTATGCCGAGGGTGAAGACGAGCGCGTGCTTCGCGCAGCGCAGCAGGCCTTCGACGATGGGCTCGCGCGGCCCATTCTGATCGGCCGCCGCGGGGTGGTGGCATCGCGCCTCGAGACGCTCAGCCTTCGCCTCGCGCTCGATCGCGACGTCGATCTCGTCGACCCGACCGACAATCCTGACTTCGAACAGGACTGGCGGCTCTATCACAAGATCATGGAGCGCAAGGGGTTGACGCCCGATGCCGCCCGCGAACTCACGCGCACGCGCAGCACCGTGCTGGCGGCGCTTCGGGTGCGACGGGGCGCCGCCGACGCGATGCTATGCGGCTCCATCGGACAATATCGCGACCATTTGCGCCATATTGTCGACGTGATCGGCCTGTCGCCCGGCGTCGGCGCACCGGCGGCGATGTCGGTCCTGGTCCTCGCGAAGGGCACTTATTTTCTCGCCGATACCCATGTGGTCCACGAGCCGAGCGCCGAGCAGCTCGCGGAGATGACGGTCGAGGCTGCGGCGGTCGTGCGTCTTTTCGGTGTCGAGCCGAAGGTGGCGCTTTTGTCGCATTCGAGCTTCGGCAGCTCCGAGGCGCCATCGGCGCAGAGGATGCGCGACGCGCTGGCCATGATCCGCGCGCGCGTTCCCGATCTCGAGATCGAAGGCGAGATGCATGCGGATGCTGCCATCTCGGCGGAGATACGTCAGCGTCTCTTTCCCAATTCCCGTTTGTCCGGGTCCGCGAACCTGCTGATCCTGCCAAGCCTTGATGCGGCAAATATTGCGTACGAAAT
>DATJLY010000289.1:0-4348 GCA_035509095.1 Allostellaceae bacterium
CCCAAATCGCTCGACCGCGACGATTTTTCGCGCCACGCGTCGCCAAGCCTTTCCGCCGCCGATGGTGCCGCCACGCTGACGGCCATGACGGCGGCTGCGGTCGCGGCGGCGGCGCGGCATTTCCCGGCGCCGGCGCGGCGCTGGCTGGTGACCGGCGGCGGCCGCCACAACCCCACGCTGATGACGATGCTCGCCGCACGGCTCGGCGTACCGCTCGCGCCGGTCGAAGCGGTGGGCTGGGACGGCGACGCGCTCGAGGCGCAGGCCTTTGGCTATCTTGCGGTGCGCTCGCTCGCCGGCCTGCCGCTGAGCCTGCCCTCGACCACGGGCGCGCGGGTCGCGACCAGCGGGGGGCGGCTCCACCGGGCCCGTTAACGTTCCCTTACCCTCCCGCTGTTAGGCTCCGATCCGGGCGAAGTGGAGTCCTGACGTGGCGCTCATGGATGCCGAGCCCGGGGCGTCGAGCCTCACGGTCCGCCTCGGCGATCGATACGAGATCCTGCCGGGTGAGCCGGCGGAGGCATTCCGTTCGCCGACCGCCGATGCCTTCCGCGTGGTCGACCGCGAGCGTCCCGCCGACCATTTGTTCGCGCTCGTCTGCTCGGCCGCGATCCCGCCGCGCGGGACGCTTCTCGAGCCGCTTTCCTCGATCCATGCCGACACTCTGGTGAAGCCGGTCCGGTGGGGCGTCGTCGATTGGCCGCCGCTCAACCGGCGCGTCCTCGCGCTGATCTGCGAACAGCCGGAGAGCCGCCTCGTCGCGACGCTGGCCGAGCCGTTCCAGCCCTTTGGCGAGGATGAGCTCGTGACTTTGGTCCTGCCGCCGGTGATGGCGGGATTGAAGGCGCTGTTCGACCTTGGGCTGACCCACCGCGCGATCCGTCCGACCAATCTTTTCCGTCGCGCGGCCGACCGCCGCGTCATGCTGGGCGACTGCGTGAGCGGACCGCCGGCTTTCTCGCAGCCCATCCTGTTCGAGACGATCGAAAGCGGGCTCGCGATGCCGTCGGGCCGCGGCTCGGGCACGCCGGCCGATGATCTTTACGCGCTGGGCGCGAGCCTTTTCTGCCTAGTGCAAGGCGAGGATTCCACCCGCGACATGGACCCGCAAGAGCTGCTCGGCGCGAAGATCGCGCGCGGCTCGTTCAATTTCCTGCAAAGCTTGACGCGGCAGCCGCTCAAGATGTCGGAGCCGATCCGCGGCTTGCTCGCCGACAATCCGCGCGAGCGCTGGGCGCTGCACGATCTCGACAGCTGGGTGCAGCGGCGGCGCGTCACCGTGCGGCAATCCGCGCCGCCAAAACGCGCCGCCCGGCCGTTCGAGGTGGGCGGCGAGGGCCATCTGACGGCACGCTCGCTCGCCTGCGCCTTGGTCCGCGACCCTGGCGCCGTGAGCGGGATCATCGCCGCCGGCGATCTCGACGCGTGGCTGCAGCGCAGCCTCGCCGATCCCGAGCGCAGCGCCGCGATGGCGCTCGCGGCCGCCGACGCCGGCGGCGCCGATGGGGCTTCGCGCGAGGCACGGCTCGCGGCGCGGGTGGCGATCGCGCTCGACCCTGCCGCGCCGGTCCGGTTTTCCGGCATTTCCTGCGCCATCGATGGGTTTGGGCCGGCCCTTGCCGAGCTGTTCCGCTCGAACGAGGGCGCCGCCGCGATCGCCGAGGCGATCACGGCGCGGCTGCCGCAATTCTGGTTCAGCGTGCAGCGGACGTTCCGACCCGATCATGCGCCGCTGCTCAAATCGTTCGACCGGATGCGCTTGCTGCTCGAGGATCGGCGGCCGGGCTTCGGCCTTGCGCGCATGCTGTACGAGCTCAATTCGGGCCTCCATTGCCAATCGCCCGCGATCGAGCGCGATTGCGTGATCGAGGCGCGCGAGCTGGTTCCGGCGCTGGAACGGGCCGCCGCGGCGGGGCGGCTCGGCGAGCCTCTGCTCGACCGCCATGTCGCGGCCTTCATCGCCGCGCGCTGCCGGTCGCTTGGGGCCGACTGGCATGATGATCTCGGCAGCGCCAACCCGGAGATGCGCGCGCTTGCCACCTTGAAGCTGCTCGCCTTCCTGCAAGGGCTCGGCACGTGGCGCAAGGCGCCGGCGCTCGCGGAGCGCATGGCCAGAGAGATGCCGGCGCTGATCGCGCGCTATCGCGGCCGTACGCGCCGCACCCGGCTCCTCGCCAATCTCGGCAGGCTCGCCGGCGCCGGCAACCTTGCCGCGCTTCTGGCGCTTGCCGCCGACCCGGCCGAGCGGCGCCAGGACGATCTGGAGTTCCGTGCCGCGCGGTCCGAGTTCGCATCCGTCTCGCGGCAGATCGCCGCGCTTGCCCGGGCCGCGGAGACGCGGGGCGAGGAAGCGACCGCCTTGGGCGGCACCATCGCCGCGGTTACGGCCGCGCTGGTGGGCGCCATCGGCGCGCTCGGCTCGATCGTGATCGCGGGCTGAGCGATGGCGCGCAAGATCGCCACCGCTACCCGGGCACGGCCACGGCGCGGCTTCGACTGGACCGCAGGCTTGGCCGTGCTCGCGATCGCCATCGCCGTGGCGGCGCTGCCGCTGTTCATGATCCTCCTGGCGGGGCTGGTGCCAACGGCGGTTGCGGCGCTGATCGATCGGCATCCGGGCCGTTATCTCATCCGGACCGTGGCGCCGGTGAACCTCGCCGGCACCGTGCTGCCGGCGCTGACCTTGTTCGAGACGGGATTCGGTCTCTCGGGCGGTCTCCACGTCCTCGCGGACCCGCGCAACTGGCTCGTCATGTATGGCGCGGCGGCGGTCGGGTGGGGCCTCCATTGGGCCATGCCACAGATCGCGCGCGTCGTGCTCGACGTGATGGCGAGCCAGGCCGAGCAGCGTCTGCGGCGGCGCGCCGATCAGCTCGTTGCGGAATGGGGCGCCGATGTCAGCAGCGAGGGGCCGGCTCAGCCGCCCAAATAGTTCCCGCCGTTGATGTGGATCACCTGGCCCGTGATGAAGCGGGCGTTGGGCCCGCACAGATGGCGCACCATCGCCGCCACCTCGTCGGGTGGCGCAAGACGCCCCAGCGGCAGGACGCGACCGGCCCGGTGAGAGGCATCGCCCGCGCCCGAGCCGAGCCGCACCGTGTCGATGAGGCCGGGCGACACGCAGTTGACGGTGATGCCCCATTCCGCGAGCTCGAGGGCGAGCGCGCGGGTCAGCCCCTCGAGCCCGGCTTTCGCCGCGACCACATGGGCGCGGCGCTTGGCGCCGCTCTGCGCCGTCATGCCGCCGAGATTGACGATGGTACCGGCGGCACTCGCCCGCAAATGCGGGAGCGCCGCCTTCGCCGCGAGGAACGGCGCGTCGAGCATCACCGCGATCGCTTCGCGCCAGCGCTCGAACGGGAGTTCCCCGATCGCCGCCTCGTGGCGCACCGCTGCGTTGTTGACGAGGATGTCGAGCGCGCCGAGCCGCGCCACGGTCTCCGCGACCATGCGCTCGATCTGCGCCGCCTCGGCGAGGTCCGCCGGCACGAGCCGGGCGCGGCCGCCCGCCGCCACGATCTCGGCGACGACCGCTTCTGCCGCGGCGAGCGAGCTGTTGGCGTTCAACGCCACGGCCGCGCCCGCCTCGGCAAGCGACAGCGCGATGGCGCGGCCGATATTGCGCGCCGCGCCGGTGACGAGAGCGACCCGGCCCTCGAGCTCCCTCATCGCCTCACCCCGGCTGGAGGTCGCGCTCGAGCGCGGAGTGCTTGATCGCGCGCTGCAGCTTCTCGAACGCGCGGACCTCGATCTGGCGCACCCGCTCGCGCGAGACGCCGTATTTCTCCGACAGGTCCTCGAGCGTCGCCGGGTTGTCGCGCAGGCGCCGCGCACTCAGGATGTCGCGTTCGCGTTCGGTCAGATGCGTCATCGCGTCGCGCAGCAGGTCGCGGCGCAGGCCCAGCTCCTGCCGGTCGGAAAGGCGCGTCTCCTGGTCGTCGGTCTCGTCGACAAGCCAGTCCTGCCATTCGCCTTCGCCGTCGGCGCGGATCGGCGCGTTGAGGGAATGATCGGGGCTCGCAAGCCGCCGGTTCATGCTGATGACGTCGGCCTGGGGAACGTCGAGCTCGCGCGCGATCTTCTCGAGGTTTTCGGGCGACAGATCGCCCTCGTCGATCGCCTGAAGCTGGCCTTTGAGGCGGCGCAGGTTGAAGAACAGCTTTTTCTGCGCGGCGGTGGTGCCGATCTTCACGAGCGACCAGGAGTGCAGAATGTATTCCTGGATCGAGGCGCGGATCCACCACATGGCATAGGTGGCGAGACGGAAGCCGCGATCGGGATCGAAGCGCTTCACCGCCTGCATCATTCCGACATTGCCCTCCGAGATCAGCTCGGACAGCGGCAAGCC
>DATJLY010000290.1:0-7683 GCA_035509095.1 Allostellaceae bacterium
AATATGAGCCACGAGCTGAGAACGCCGTTGAACGCCATCATCGGCTTCTCGCAAGTGATGGCGGACGAGATGATGGGGCCCATCGGCAGCCTGCGCTATGCCGACTATGCGCGCGACATCTGCACCAGCGCGCAGCATCTCCTGGGCATCATCTCGGACATCCTCGACGTGTCAAAGCTCGAGGCCGGCAAGGCGGAGCTCGACGAGGAGGAGGCCGAGATCGGCGCCGTCGTGGCCGATGTCCTGCAACTCGTGCGCGAGCGGGCGCGGGCGCTCGAAGTCGAAATCGATGTCGACATCCCGGCCGACCTGCCGCTCGTCCTCATCGACGTGCTGAAGCTGAAGCAGGTGCTGCTGAACCTCGTCACCAACGCGATCAAGTTCAGCCATGCCGAAAGCCACATCGGCCTGAGCGGGCGCTACGACGGCGACGCGGTCGTCCTGGCCGTGGCCGACCACGGCATCGGCATGGATCCGTCCGAGATCGCCACTGCCGTGAGCCGCTTCGGTCAGGTGGCAAGCGCCTGGAGCCGCAAGCATCCCGGCACCGGGCTGGGCCTGCCTCTCGCGATCGGGCTGGTCGAGCTGCATGGCGGCACGCTGGCGATCGAGAGCCGCAAGGGTGCCGGCACCACCGTGACCGTCCGCCTTCCGCCCGAGCGGATCGTCCGGCACCCGAAAGTCGCCTCCGCCTGAGCCCCTTTCGACACGGCGCCTACAATATCTTGTAGGCGGATCGTTGTCGGTCTACCAATCAACGGAAATTTTTGGCAAACTCTTACTCGTGCGAGCAAGCGCACGGGGGCGCTTTGGGCGGCCTGATGGGGACACGCGGGAAAGGGCCGGAAACAAGCCCCATGACGCTATGGCACGAGGCCACGCGCTCGGCCGCCGCCGAGCCGCCCGGTGCCGGTCTTTGGCTCGTCACCATCAGCCTCGTGGCTTATGCCATGCTGGCACCGCTTGCGGTCGTCGCGCTGGTGCATCCGCTGGCGCCGCGCTGGGTCGGGGCGCTGGCGCTGGCGGCGAGCCTCCTTGGACCGGGCTTGGCGACGATCGTCGCGACGTGGCGCGGGCTCGGCACGATCGCGCGGGATTTCGCGTCCCGCCCCGATGCCGAGCCGCAGCAATGCGTGCTTCGGATCTTCGTCTCCGCCGCGGCCTTTGCCTATCTGGGTGGCCTTTCCGCGGCCGGCTTCGATGTCGCGTCGATGCCCGCGCTCCTCGACATCGCGGTACTGGGCACGCTGACCGCGTGGCTCATGTTCCTGCACTGCGTCGTCGCGCCGTCGAGCAGAGTGAGACGCGGCTTTGTGCTCATGTGCGACGCGTTGCTGCTCGGGGCCTTCCTGCACTGGGGCGATCAGGCGACAGCGCCTTGGTCGGTGCTGTTCCTCGTGACGACGTTCGATTGGGGCCTGCGTTTCGGGCCAAGGATGCTGATCGCTTCGGCGCTGGTGAATGTCTTGTTCTTCGGCGCGGTCGTCGCCACCACCGGCTTCTGGCGCGACAACCCGCTTGCCGATCTGCCGTTCCTGCTGACGCTTCTCATTCTGCCGGTCTATGGCGGCGTGATGACCGGCTCGATCGCGGCGACGCGGCGCCATGCGGTTGCCGCGCTCGACTGGAACGCGCAGCGCGACGCGGCGATGAGCCATGAGCTGCGCCTGCCGCTCAACACGCTCCTCGGCGTCACCACGCTGCTCGCGCGATCGAAGCTCGAGCCCGCGGTCTCGGAGCTCGTCGCGACCTCGGAGATTTCGGCCCAGACCCTGCTCGGGCTCCTCAACGAGCATCTGGCGCAGGCCCCGCGCTCGGACCCGGAAACGGTGCGGTTCGATCCGCGCGAGGTCCTGAACGGCGTCGTTTCGGTATTGCGACCGCAGGCCGAAGCGCTCGCCATCGAGCTGGCGCTAGCCGTCGATCCGCGCCTGCCGGCGGCATGCCGCGGCGCGCGGCAAGGGTTGCGCCGGGCGCTCCTCGACCTCGTTGCCGACATCATCCGGTCGGTGGGACCGGGGCGCCTTGCCATCGCGGCAGCGCTGGCGCAGCGCGCGCCCGACAGTTTCTGGCTGCGCATCGCGCTGCGGAACGAGGCGAACGGGATCGCCGCCCCCGCCGATCGCGGCATCGGCCTGTTCAGCCAGGCCGATCCGGGTTCTGCGCTGACGCCAGCCGAGACGGAATCCGGAACCACCATCGCCGTCGCGCTCATCGAAGGGATGGGCGGCACGATCACGCGCGCGACCGACGAGGTCAATATCGCGATCCCGTTCGCCTATGAGGATGACGCCTCGATCGGCCCGCCCGATCTCGCGGGTCAGCATCTCGTGCTGGTCACGCACGACCGCGACTTCGCCGAGCGCCTGAAAGGCTGGATCAGGGCCTGGCACGGCGAGCCGCATTGGCAGGACGCATCCGACGACGACCCGACCGCGCCCAGCGATGCGACCTGTCATCTCGTGGTGATCGACGGGCGCCGCGATCCGCTCGCCGGATTGAGCCTGGCGCATCGCCTGGCGACGGGCGCGCTCCGCGGCGCCGGCCTGCTCTTCATCGCGCCGGCGGCCGCGAGCGAGGCGGTCGCGAGCCTTGGGGCCGCGCATCTCGACGCGGTCATCGAAGACCCGGTCACCGAGGCGACGCTCGCCAGCGCGCTCCATGGCGTCCTAAACACGACGATCGAGCCCGGGCACAGCCTCATGGTGCTGATCGCCGACACGAACGAGCCGGGGCGCGAGTCTTTGAAGACGGCGTTGGAGCATATCGGGCATCGGGTGATGTTCGTGCCCGACGGCGGCGCCGCGATCGCCGCGCTCGACGGCGATCAGTTCGACGTGGCGTTCCTCGAACTCGACATGCCCGGCGTGAGCGGCGACGCCGTGGCAAAGCTGCATCGGCTGCGCCATCCCGGCGGCGGCGTCGCGCTTGTCGCGCTCGCGCCGGATGCGCTGCCGCTGACCGAAGCGCGCTGCCGCCAAGCGGGATTCGACACCATCGTGACGCCGCCCTATTCGGCGCCGGTTGTTTCCGCCGCCGTCACCGATGCCCGCGCCGCGCGCGAGCGGATCAACCAGGCGGGCGTGGCCCCTTCGCCCGACCCGACGCCGATCTCGTCCCATCCGCGCTTTTCCGGCGACGCCGCCGAGATCGTTCGCGAAGCGACGATCGAATCCCTGCGCGGGCTTGGCGGCAACGACTTCCTCGCCGACGTGGTCGAGACGTTCCGCAGCGATGCCGGCCGCCTCGTCGCCGCGCTGCGCCAGGCATCGGAGCAAGGCGATCTTGCGAAGTTCGAGGAGCTCGCCCATGCGCTGCGCAGCGGGGCGGCCCATATCGGCGGGGTGAGGCTGTGCCAGACCCTCACCGCGCTCGAAGATGTCAGCGCCCACGATTTGCGCCTCGCCGGGGTTGCCTACACCGAAAAGATCGCGAGCGAGCTGGCGCGGCTCGAGCGAGCGCTCGAACCTTATGCCCGGGCGCAGCGCCACGGGTGATCGCCTGGAAGCTCGGCCCGTCCTTGTGTATGGTCCGCGGCATCGCTTTCCGTTCCGAGGATTCGCCATGGACGCCATCGAAGCCCTCACCTCGCGCCGCAGCCCCGTCAAGCTGATCGAGCCCGCGCCCAGCGACGAACAGGTCGCATCGATCCTGAGCGCCGCGATCCGCGCCCCCGATCATGGCCGAATGCGGCCGTGGCGCTTCATCATTCTGCGCGGCGAGGCGCGCGAGCGGCTTGGCAAGGTGCTGGCCGACGCGCTCGAGGCGCGCGCCCCCAACGTGCCCGAGGACGTGCTGCGGCATGAGCGGGCGAAGCCGCTGCGCTCGCCGCTCATGATCGTCGTTGCCGCGGCACTCGTCGAAGGCCACAAGATCCCGATCGTCGAGCAGCTTTTGGCGACCGGCGCCGCGACGCAGAACATCATGCTCGCGGCCCATGCGCTGGGCTTCGGCGCGATGTGGCGCACCGGCGACGGCGCCTATGACGACACCGTCAAGAAGGCGCTCGGCCTCAAGGCGAGCGACGCGATCGTGGGGTTCCTCTATCTCGGCACGTCGTCGGGCCGCACGCCGATCCCGCCCGACGAGCCCACGGTGACGACCTTCATGCGCGAATGGTCCGCGCCGGTCGCCTAAGGCAGCGTCATGGCCGATACGGAAGGACGGCGCGTCTCGGACGCGGAGTGGGAGCTGCGGCGCAAGCTTGCGATCTTGTGCCGCATCCTCGGGCTGCAAGGATCGATCGGCGTTTTCGGGCACGTCTCGATCCGGGTTCCCGACAGCGACGTCGTGCTGCTGACGCCGGGGGCGGGATCGCGCAAGACGCGCGTGCGCGCCGATCAGATCTTCGCCTTCAACCTCGGCGGCACGATCCTGCATCATCCGGGTGGCGACAAGCCGATGCAGATTCCGATCGAGTGGCGCATCCACACGCAGATCCACAAGGACCGGCCCGAAATCCTGTGCGTCGCGCATCTTCACGCGCGCGCCTCGACGCTGATGGGGATCGCCGGCCGCGAGATCGTGCCGGTCTTCGCGCAAGGCGCCGTCATCCATGACGGCGTCCCAACCTGGGATGATCCGCGTCTCGTGCTGGACGACAGTGCGGCGTCGGCGCTGTCGCGCACGCTCGCGCATCATGTCGCGTGCCAGATGCGCGGGCACGGCTCGGTCGTGGTCGGAGAAACACCCGAGCTCTGTTTGCAGGCGTGCACCCACATCGAGGAAAACGCGCAGTATCAGATCGACGCCGCTTCCTTGGGCGGGGCGAAGCCGTTTTCGAGCGAGACACTGCAACAGCTCGCGTCGCAGCGGGGTCGCACCGCCGGCACCCAACTCCTCTGGAGCTATTGGCAGAGCATCGTCGAAGAGCAGGGCCTGCCGATTTAGGGTCGTCCGTTCGCTGCATTGCAACATCGTTGTAATGCACAAATTTCAGCAAGATCGAGCAAATGCTCTCGCAACTGCACACCATATCCCGCGGGTCATGGTTGCCTGTTGAGGAGAGAGTCGATGTTCAGGAACAAACTTGCGCGGGTCGCGGCTTGCGCGATCGTTTTGAGCGTTCCGGCCGCTGCCGGCGCATTCGCGCAGGCGCCACATAGCTCTTTCGACGGCGAGTGGGTCCTCGACGTTCCCCCGTCCGTCGTGATCGAGGGCACGTCCTATTCGGCATGTCCCGCGCTCCGCATTCCGGTGCGCATTCAAGACGGCCATGTCGACGGCTCGCTGATGCGCGTGCCGACACCCGATGCCGGGCTGATGCTCGAAGCGGGCGTGGGACCAAACGCCGCGCCCATCTCCGGCGGCGTGTCGCCGGACGGCGCGATCGAGGCGCAATGGGAAGGATTTCAGGCGTCCGGCACGCTCGCTGGCAATGCGGGCCAGGTGACGGTGCAAACCCAGTGCGGCCCGATGGTCGCCAACGCGGTCCGCGTGGGCGGTCCGGCGTTCGCGCACACCGCAAGCGCCGGCCGCTAGGCGCTGGTCTTTCTCTGCCGGCCTGGATCGGCCTTGCGCCGATCCGGGCCGGCCCTCACTTGATCACAATGCGAGCGGCCTCGCGCTTGATCGCCGATATTGCGTCGGCGACAGTCCGGTCATGCGGCGAAAGGCATTGGTAAAGGCGCTGGTCTCGGCAAATCCGACGCTCAGCGCGATCTCGGTCACCGAGTGATCGGAGCCGGCGAGAAGCCGCTTTGCCTTCTCGATGCGTTGCGCGGTGTGATAGCGATAGGGCGAGATACCGAAGCTCAGCTTGAAGACGCGCGCGAAATGGAACGGGCTCAGCCGCACGAGTGCCGCCGCTGCCGCGATCGTGATGCGCCGTCCCAGATTTTCTTCGAAGAAGGCCGCGACCCTGCGCTGTTGCCAAGACGTCAGACCGTTGCGCGGCTGCACCAACAACTCCTCGCACCACCCCTATCGTCGCAAGCGGCGACAGACAGTCCTACGACGGGACATCGCGTTTCAACGACGCGTGCTTATTTGACCCTGCCATGCGCGCATCGCATCGCTTGCGCGCTCACACAAGACGCCGCTTCAAATAGTCGGCGAGGCGAAGCGCCAGCGCGACGATGGTGAGTGTCGGGTTTGCGGACCCGATGGTCGGAAAGACCGAGCTGCCGGCCACGTGCAGGTTGGCAACGCCGTGAACGCAGCAATTCTCGTCGACGACGCCCTGCGTCGGATCGCGGTGCATCCGCGTCGTGCCGGTGTGATGCTCATCGCCATAGAAATTATCGGGCCATGTGGTGTCGTCGTCGACCAGCGATGATTTGAGCCGGCCGAACCCCGCTTTGCCAAGTTCGGCGCCCAAGAGACTCACCGTTCGATAGGCATGCCGCTTGTCGTCCGCCGTCACCTGCCAATCGACGGCGACCCTCGGGAGGCCCAAGGGATCGAGATCGGTGCCGAGCTCGACCCGGCTTTCCGGATTTGGCAGCTGTTCCGAGCTGAAGCCGACATCGAGCGCTTCGACCGGCAAGCCCTCGTGCAGGACCACCTTGCGCGCGCCCTGCTCGGCCAAGCCGTCGATGTTGCGGAACACCGTCCCCAAATCCGTCCACGCCTTCGCGCGGTCGTCCTTTCTTTCGGCGAGCCGCTTCACGGCGTCGACCGCGTCCGCGACCGGCGCGAATTTGTACATCCAGAGAAAGCGCGCCCCCGAAAGCGACTGGCGCCGCATCGTGTCGTCCGAAAGGCCGAAATAGGAGACGAATTTCCGATCGACCCCATCGACGACATGATGGATGCCGTCGCGCCCGGTGAAGAAGTCGAGATCGATATAGGGATTGGTCGGCACGATGACGCCGCCGCGATAGACGAGATGCGTCATGAAATACCGGCCGACCGGCGCTTGCGGCTGACCGATCCCGGCGGCCACGGTGCGCCCCGATAGAAGAAGGAGCCGCGCATTCTCGATGCCGCCCGCGGCCAAGACATAGAATTTGGCCTTGAAGACGAGATCGACACCCGACAGCGTCTTGACCGGAAGGTGCGAGACCTCGGTCCCTTCGTCGTTGGCGGCGAAGAAGAGCGCGTTCGCGTTGAGGTAGACGGTCACGTTGCCGGCCTGTTGCAGCGCCGTGCGGTAGACCTCGCCGAAACGGGTCGGCGGGCTTTCCTGCAGCATCTTGACGACGAAGTCCGGTCCCCGGAACGGGTCCGGAATGAGCGTCTCGTCGATGCCCCAAGCGGCGATGTCGTAATCGAACGGGCCAAGCTGACAGATCGGCTGCGCCC
This sequence comes from Allostellaceae bacterium, assembly GCA_035509095.1. Classification (GTDB taxonomy): domain Bacteria; phylum Pseudomonadota; class Alphaproteobacteria; order ATCC43930; family CGMCC-115725; genus DATJLY01. The sequence continues at coordinate 7,246 of DATJLY010000290.1, forward strand.
TTTTGTACCAGGGATCGAGATAGGGCCGGTCGAATGGCCAACCGCTGTGCGGAACGCCGGGACGCGTCTCGAAATCCACCGGGTCGAGCGGCAGACACCAACCGCCCCAATGATTCGTGGTGCCGCCGAAATAGCGCAGGCGACAGACCGTCAGGTCGAGAAAGGGCCGTCCGATATCGCTTCCGGCGTAGAGCGCCTGGGTATTGGAATCGAAGTCGAGCCCGCCGCTTTCGATGAGCGCGACACGGAAGCCCGCACCGATCAGTTCGCGCGCGATCGTGATCCCGGCCGCGCCCGCGCCGACAATGCAGAGTTCGCTTTCAATGACGGTCCCGCCCGGAACGGAACGAGCGTCGACAAACATTCGTCCCTCTTACCGTATCGTCCGGGCAGGCAGTAGCGGAATTCCGCCAGGCGCGAGACCGCGACTCAGCGGGC
>DATJLY010000291.1:0-23112 GCA_035509095.1 Allostellaceae bacterium
CGTCGTCCGCACGCTCGGCCATCACCTGCAAGGTCGCGCGCTTACCGCCGGTGAATGCGACCCGCACAAGCCGATAGCCCATCGCCGCGAGCGACGGCTCGATCAAGGTCTCGATCGACTTGGTGTCGGATGCGTGTGGTACGGGTCGCTCCTAACAAAAAGGTGGGCCCTTCGGCCCACCCCTTGGTTGATGCCCGACGATCCGCCGAGCGTATGGGTTTTGCCGGAATATAGCCCGTCATCCCATGCGTGCAAGCCCCCATCCCATGACAAACTCAGGTCACTTGCCGGGTCACCGGCTCGTCAGGGATTCTCTTCGAGCACGTCCTTTGCGAGGGAGGCCGCGTTCATCGCGTTGGGCCAGCCGGCATAGAAGGCCATATGGGTGATGATCTCGATGATCTCGTCCTTGGTGACGCCGTTGGCGAGCGCGCGTTGAAGATGGCCGCGGAGCTGATCGGTGCGGTAGAGCGCGACGAGCGCCGCGACCGTGATGAGGCTGCGGTCGCGCTTCGACAGGCCGGGCCGTTCCCAGACATCGCCGAACACCACTTTCTCCGTGAGGTCGATGAGCTTTGGTGCGACGGTGCGGACGCGGTCGCGGGCTGCGGTCGATGGTTGCTTCGCCACGAAATCCTCCTTCAGGCTTTTGGTCGCGCTGGCGCACAGTTTAGGGCACGCCGGCGGCGGCATCCATTTTTCGGAAGGTTGCTTTTCGACAATACGGGGCTAGGCCGGAAGGCGGAAAAGCCTATCTTGGCGTGACAACTGAGGATGGAGAGGCACGATGAGCGGCGAGCCGGCCCATGCCCATGCGAGCGACATCGCCTTCACGCCGTCGGTGAAGGCGTGGCAGACGCGCAAAGGGTCGCGGCGCGCCTACGAACGGATGGAGAAAAGCGGCTCGTGGGACACCAGCATCACCCCTGACCTCGCCGAGTTCATTGCGGCGCAGACCAGCGTCTTCCTCGCCACCGTCAGCGAGGAAGGACAGCCCTATATACAGCATCGCGGCGGGTCGCCGGGATTCCTCCACGTGCTCGACGACAAGACCATCGCGTTCGCCGATTTCGTTGGCAATCGGCAATTCATCACGGCCGGCAATCTTGCGCGCAGTCCCAAGGCGTTTCTGTTCCTCATGGATTACCGGCGGCAGCGGCGGGTCAAGATCTGGGGCGAAGCCCGCATCGTCGAAGGCGACGACGCGCTGCTCGCGCGCCTCATGCCCAAGGGCTACGAGGCGCGGCCGCAGCATGTCGTGATCTTCACCGTCAGCGCCTTTGATCGGAACTGCTCGCAGCATATTCCGTTGCGCTTCGAGGCGGCGGAGGTGCAAGAGGCGCTTGCCGCGCGCGACCGCCGCATCGAAGAGCTCGAAGCCGAGATCGCGCGCCTCAAAGCCTAACAGACTCCTCGCGCGCGCGCCGCTCGAAGCGAAGAAAGATCGGCTTGCGCCCGGCGCTGAGCGCCTTCTGCTCATACCGCGTGGGCGGCCAGTCGGGCGGGCGTTCGCGCCAGTCGCGCGGTCCCGCGGCGCACCAGCGGAACGCCGGATGGGCGAGCCCGTGATCGAGCATCGCACGCGCGTAATCCATGTCGTCGGTCGCGAGCCGCAACTCGGCGCCGTCCTCCATCGCCCGCGCCAAGAGGTCGAGCAGCGCCGGCGCCACCAGGCGGCGCTTCTTGTGGCGTTCCTTGGGCCAAGGGTCCGGAAACAGCACGAAGACACGGGCCACGCACCGCTCGGCGAGCGCCGCCACGAGGAGCCGCGCATCATCGAGGAAGAGCCGGACATTGGCGATCGACAGGCGCTCCATTTCGGCGAGAAGCTTGGCGACGCCATTCACATAGACTTCCGAGCCGATCATGCCGATCCCGGGGTGAGCGATCGCTTGCGCCGCGAGATGCTCGCCGCCGCCGAAGCCGAGCTCGAGCCAGACCCGCTCGACCGGTGCCGGGAACAAGCTCCGCGGATCAAGCGCACCCGACGCCGGCAACGAGAAGGACAAGGCCGGCAGGCGCGTGTCGACGAGATGACGCTGGCCCGGGCGCAGCGCCTTGCCCCGGCGCCGGCCGTAAAGCATCGGCCGCGCGGCCCGAAGTGGCGGGATCACGCGGCAGCGACGGACGAGGACCGGGCGACGAAAGAGATGAACATGTCAACCTTCCCCTCGACCGGATCACAGCACCGGTTGAAGGTCCCATCAAGCGGCGAACGCCTGCCCCCCCGGGTCACTTCGAGCCAGGGAAATAGGCATCGGCGATGGCGCGCGCGAGATCGAACAGGCGGCGCCGCACCGCGGAATCCGTGATGCGCTGATAGACGCGCACGAGCTCGATCGATTCGCGTTTGAGCTCGGGCGCGTCGTAGGCGGCGGCGGGCGCTTCGGCAAATCCCGGGGGCTGATCCGCGGCGGCGAGATCGCCGAGACTGAAGCCTTCGAAGAAGAATTCCACCGGCACGTCGAGCACGCAGCTCACCTGATAAAGGCGGCTCGCGCCCATGCGGTTTGTGCCGCGCTCGTATTTCTGGACCTGCTGAAACGTGAGGCCGATGGCGTCGCCGAGCTTCTCCTGGCTCATGCCGATCATGGTGCGCCGCAAACGCACGCGCGACCCGACATGGACGTCAACCGGATGCGGGCCATTACTTCGGGAACGGACCGATGATCGGCCGCCGCGCGGAGGACTCATCACGATTGGGATCGCGTTCCTGTGCGCCTCATGCACGCAATGGTATGCGATTTATGGCCGGCGTGGCTAGGCGGATTATGACACCGCAGGGGCAAATTCGCTCCTTATTTGGGAGGACTCCCCCGAACGGGGAATGTTTAGGCCTCAACACACCAACCAAGTGACTCACGATTCCACGCGCCCCCGGCGGGGCCATCGCCGCACCGTGCAGTAGGCCGCAAGCAACAGTACCAGCGCGGCAAATCCCCAATCGCCGAACCGCGCATAAAGCGTCGGCGGCAGCTTTGTGGGCAGGCTGGCATCGAGAACGCCGACGGCATCGAGATCGAGGTGGTTCGTGACCCGGCCATACGAATCGACGACGCCGGAAATGCCGTTGTTGCCGTCGCGCACGAGCGGCAGCCCCTCTTCGACCGCGCGCGTCCGCGCGATCGCGAAATGCTGGAACGGGCCGGAGGAAAATCCATACCAGGCGTCATTTGTTATGTTCAGCAACCAGTCCGGCCGGTCGTCGGGATCGACGACGGCGCCCGGAAAGATCGCCTCGTAGCAGATCAGCACGCCGACCGGGGGTATTCCCGGAAGCGTGATCGTGCGCGGGCCGGGGCCGGCCGAGAAATCGACATTGCCCGGCGTGATCTTGTCGATCGGCAGGATGTCGCGGAACGGCACGTACTCGCCGAACGGCACCAGATGCGCCTTGTCATAGGAGGCGAGGACGCGGGCGTCGCTGCCGATCACCTCGAGGCTGTTCCACACATGCTGCGGCTGAAGCGGGGGCGGATCGGTGCGCGCGGTGCCGGTGAACAGCATCTGTCCCGGCGTGAGCACGGCGGCGATCGCGCGCCGCACCGCCTCGTCGCGATCGATGAAGGGCGGCGCGCCCGCCTCGGGCCACACGATGATCTTTGGCTTGGGCGTCGCCGGCAGCTTCGAGAGCGCGAGAAGCCGGCGGAAATTGGCCACATCGGCCGCCGGATCGTTGACGAGCGTCTGGGGGATCGAGGGCTGCACCAGCCGCACGGTCACATTCGGCACGACGCTGTGGTCGTCGCCGGCAAGCCGCACCACGCCGCCCGCGCCAAGAAGCACGACGAGCGCCACCGCCGTGAGCGGCGCCCATTGCCGCCCGCCCGGCAGATCGCCAATCCGCGCCGGCAGCGCCGCGATAAGAACCGTGAGTAGGCTCAGCCCATAGATGCCCACAACGGAGGTCGTTTGCAGCATCGCGAGCCCGCCCGGGAAACCGCCCGCCCAGGCATAGCCGATGAGATTCCACGGAAACCCCGTGAGGACATGGCCGCGCAGCCATTCGGCAAGGCTCCACATGATCACGAGGACGACGATGCGCGGCGTCCCGCCGATGACGAGACGCTGACAGAATTCGTGGCTCACATAAAGCGCGAGCCCGGTGAAGATCGCGAGTCCGGCCGGCACGCCCAGCACGCAGAACGGCACGAGCCAGCCGAACGCGGCCGCATCGACGAGAAGCGCCGCCGCGATCCAGTAGAGCCCGGCGACGAAGAACCCGAACCCGAAGCACCATCCGAGCGCAAAGGCGGCGCGGCGATCGGCGCTGCCGTCCTCGAGCCAGACCAGCCCGGAAAACGACACGATCAGCACCGGCGCCAAATCGAACGGCGGCAGCGCGAGCGCGGCAAGGGCACCGAGCACGACGGCGCTGACATTCCGGCGCCATCCCTCGAGCGCGGCGACGCCGAGCGCCATGCGCTGCAACGGCGACAGCGGCCCGGCCGTGCGGAATCCGAGGGCGGGATTGAGCGGCCGCTCACTCATGGGCCGCCACGTCCGCTGGAAGACCTCGCACGCGCAGCCGCTTCACGCGGCGCGGATCGGCGTCGAGCACGTCGAAATCGATGCCGGCGGGATGGTGGATCGCCTCGCCGCGCGCCGGCACCCGCCCCGCGAGCGCGAAGACGAGCCCGCCCAGCGTGTCGACCTCGTCATGGCCCGGCAGCATCAGCGGCTGCGCGGCGCGCGCTTCGAGCGTCTCGATCGGCGTGCGCGCATCGGCAATGACCGAGCCGTCGCCGCGCTCGATCAATTTTGGCGGGTCGGCTTCGTCGTGCTCGTCCTCGATCTCGCCGACGATCTCCTCGATCACGTCCTCGATCGTCACGAGCCCATCGACGCCGCCGAACTCGTCGACCACGAGCGCCATGTGCGTATGCGAACGCCGCATCTGCAGAAGCAGATCGAGAACCGGCATCGATGGCGCGATGAACAAGATCTTGCGCACGAGATCGGCAAGCGGGACCGAGCGGCCGTCGACCGCATAAGGCAGCAGATCCTTGAAGTGCACGAAGCCGGCCACGTCGTCGAGCGTGTCGCGGAACACGGGCACGCGCGAATGGCCATGCAACACCATCTGGCGCGCGGCTTCGGCAAACGGCGTGTCGAGCGGCATCGCGATGATGTCGACCCGCGGCACCATCACGTCCGCCGCCGACAGCTCGTGCAGCTTGAGGATGTTGACGAGAAGACGCCGCTCGTGCGGATCGATCGGCGTCCCTTCCTCGTGCTCCTCGATCAGCTCCTCGAGCTCTTCGCGCAAGCCGTGCTCGCCGTCGCGCGCGCCGCGCAGATGGCGCAGCCAATTGAGAAGCGACTGGAACGCGCCTTCGCTGTCGGCGCCGTGCGGTCTTGCGCTTTCCGCCGGTTCAGACATCGGCACCTGCCCGCGCGCCATAAGGATCGGGCACGCCAAGCTCGGCCAGGATGCGCCGTTCGAGCGTCTCCATGCGGCGCGCCTCGGAGGCGGCCTCGTGATCGTAGCCCACGAGATGCAGGACGCCATGGGTCACGAGATGCGCCAGATGGTCGGCAAGCGGCTTCATCTGCTCGAGCGATTCGCGCCGCACCGTCTCGTAAGCGAGAACCACATCGCCGAGGAGCAGCGGCCTCTCCGCGCGCGGGCGTTCGCCGGTCGCGAAGGAGAGGACGTTGGTCGGGCGGTCCTGCCCGCGCCATTGCCGGTTCAGCCCGCGCACCATGGGGTCATCGCCCAGCACCAGCGACAGCTCGACCCCGCCCGCGGGCACGCGCCCGCGATAAACCCGCTTCAGCGCCGCACGCGCCGCCGCTTCGGCCACCGCCTTCGCCCCGGGCAGCGCCGCGCGCCAGCGCCGGCTAGCGAGCGTGATCGCGACCGTGATCTCGGACATCGCGCTAATCGTCCTCTTTCTTGCGGCGCTGCGCGGCAAGACGCCGGTCGCGGCGGTCATAGGCCTGGACGATATGAGCGACCAGAGGATGGCGAACCACGTCCGCGTCGGTGAACTCGACGACCGCCATGCCCTCCATCCCGGTGAGAGTCTCGAGCGCGTCCGAAAGGCCCGAGCGCGTGCCGCTCGGCAGGTCGATCTGCGTCAGGTCGCCGGTCACGGCCATGCGCGCATTCTCGCCGAGCCGGGTGAGAAACATCTTCATCTGCACCGGCGTCGTGTTCTGCGCCTCGTCCAGGATGACAAAGGCGTTGGCAAGCGTGCGGCCGCGCATGAACGCCAACGGCGCGATCTCGATCTCGCCGTTCTCGATGCGTCGCACCACCTGCTCGGCCGGCAGCATGTCGTTGAGCGCGTCATAGAGCGGGCGCAGATAGGGGTCGACCTTTTCGCGCAGATCGCCCGGAAGGAATCCCAGCCGCTCGCCCGCCTCGACCGCGGGACGCGACAGCACGATCCGCTCGACCGCGCCGCTCATTAGCATGTCGACCGCCATGGCGACCGCGAGATAGGTCTTGCCGGTGCCCGCCGGCCCGAGGCCGAACACCAGCTCGTGGGTCTTCAGCGCCTTGATATAGCGCGCCTGGTTGGCGCCGCGCGGCGCGATGCGCCGCTTGCGGGTGCGGATCTCGTCGCTTTCGCTCCACGCAGCGGCGCCCGTGCCATTACCGCGCGTCTCGGCGTGCCGCACCGCCGCGTCGACCGCGGCGGCGTCGATCTCGTGCCCGCGCGCCAGTTGCGCGTACAGCGATTGCAGCGCCGCGCGCGCGATGTCGGCGCGGCCGGCCGGCCCGGTGATCGCCAGGCGATTGCCGCGCGAGACGACGGACACGCCAAGCTGCCGCTCGATGCGCTCGAGATGGCGGTCGCGTTCGCCGAAGAGCTGCGGCAGGAGCGCGTTGTCATCAAACTGCATCTGGACGCGGCCCTGGGCCGCCTCGCGCGGGTTGGGCGCGCCGCTCATGCGGTCCCCATCGGCGCCACAACGCCGGCAAGGCTGTTCGGTTCCACGCCGGCGATCTCGACCGGCACGATCCGGCCGACCAGATCGGACGGAGCCGCGGCGTGCACCGGCTGGAGATAAGGGCTGCGCCCCACGAGCTGGCCGAAATGACGGCCGCGCTTTTCGAAAAGGACCGGCAGCACGCGCCCGACCATGGACCGGTTGAACCGAAGCTGCCCGTCGCGCAGCAGCGCCTGGAGCGCGGCGAGGCGTTCCGTCTTCACCGCGTCCGGAACCTGCCCCGCCATCGCGGCCGCGGGCGTGCCGGGACGGCGGCTATATTTGAACGAGAAGGCCTGAGCGAAGCCGATCTCGCGCACGAGCGCGAGGGTTGCGTCAAAATCCTCGTCCGTCTCTCCCGGGAATCCGACGATGAAATCCGATGACAGCGCCAGGTCCGGCCGCGCGCGCCGCAGCCGGTCGATCGTGGCGCGATAATCGTCGGCGCGATGGCGCCGGTTCATCGCCGCAAGCACGCGGTCCGAGCCTGATTGTACGGGAAGGTGCAGGAACGGCATGAGCTGCGGCACCTCGGCATGGGCCGCGACAAGCGCCTCGTCGACATCGCGCGGATGCGACGTCGTATAGCGGATGCGATGGAGCCCCTCGATACAAGCGAGCGCGCGCACCAGCGCGCCGAGGCCCCAGCTTCCGCCATCGGGCGCCTCACCGTGATAGGCGTTGACGTTTTGGCCCAGCAGCGTGATCTCCGCGGCGCCCAACGCGACGAGCCGGCGCGCCTCGGCCACCACGTCGGCGCCCGGTCGCGAGAACTCCGCACCCCGCGTGTAGGGCACGACGCAGAAGGTGCAGAATTTGTCGCAGCCTTCCTGGATCGTGAGGAACGCCGAGACGCCGGGTGTGCGCACGGTCTCCGGCAGCGTGTCGAATTTCGGCTCGGCCGGAAACTCGGTGTCGAGCACGGCGCCTGCCGCGCGGCTCGCGCGCGCCACCAACTCCGGCAGCCGGTGATAGGTCTGCGGCCCCAGCACGATATCGACTTGCGGCGCGCGGGCGAGGATCTCGGCGCCTTCAGCCTGCGCGACGCAGCCTGCGACGGCGAGGATCATCTGGCCGCCGGCGCGCGCCTTGCGCGCTTTCAGGGGGACCAGGCGGCCCAGCTCGGAGAACATCTTCTCCGCCGCCTTCTCGCGGATATGGCACGTGTTGAGGATCACCATGTCGGCGCCGTCCGCGCTGTCGCACGGCGCGTAGCCAAGCGGCGCCAGCACGTCGGCCATGCGCGCCGAGTCATAGGCGTTCATCTGGCAGCCATAGGTCTTGATGAAGAGCTTCCGGGTCGCGGCCGCGGTCATTCGACATCCGCCATCATTTCTTCGGCGGCAGCCTCGAGCGCCGCTTCATCGCTGGCGCCGCGCCCGGCGAGCGCGGTCGAGACGCCGGCGGTGATCACGCCATAGCAATGGGTCGCAAGGGCCTTGCGCGACCCGAACTGTTCGAGCGTCACCGGCGGATGGAAGATCACCTTCACCGTCAAATGGCCGAGCCCCAGCATGGTCCAAAGATGGGAGCCCACCGTCATGCTGCCATACCAGGCATAGAAGGGGCGGAAATAGCGCCCCAGCGGCATGCCATCGAGCCGGACATAGGCGACCGAGATGGGCTGGACCTGCAACGGTTCGCCGTTGGGCCGGTATTCGGCGACGCTGAACAGCGCGCTTTTGAACGGCAGGATGTGGATGCTGTCGCTGCTGGTCGCCTCGGGGAAGATGATGAGGTCGTCGCCTTCCTCGAGCCGGCTCAGGATCACGTCGCGGTGTTGCGCGGTGCTGCCGGGCCGCCGGTCGATGAAGACCGACCGCTGCAGCTTGGCGAGAAGGCCGAAGAACGGCCAGCGCGCGATCTCCGCCTTGGCGACGAACGAGGCTTCGATCAGTCCGCCAAGGATCGGAATATCGAGATACGACGAATGATTGGCGACGAAGAGCGTGGGGCGATGGGCCGAGCGCTCGCCTTCGGCCTCGACATGGAATCCCAGGATGCGGCAGCAGACCCGGTGATAGAAGGCCGGGAACCGCCGCGACAACGGGCTGCGGACGAGCAGCAGGACCGCCTGGATCGGGCCGGTCGGAAGCGTCGCCGCGAGATAGAGGGCCGCGCGCCACAGCCGAAGCATCAAGCTGCCTTCAGGCATCAATGCGTCACGTCCTCGCGGGCACCGCGCTCATAATGCCGGTAATATTTCTTGGTCACGAGATCGGTCTGCACCACGACGCAGACATCGGTCGTGTTGAACGGGCGGTCGATCACGGCGCCGTCGCCGACGAAGCCGCCGAGGCGCAGATACCCCTTGATGAGGGGCGGCAGCTCGGCGCGCACGCGGGCGACGTCATAGTCGCCCTCGGAGAGACAGCTCATCTCCACGAAGCGGTCCGGCAAGGCCGAGGCGCGCAGCTTCGCGGGCGCCAGATGGTGATGGTGGAGATAGGACAGCGGCGCCGCGAGCCCGGCAGGATCGGTGCCCGGCAGGCTCGCGCATCCGAACATGAGCGAGACGTCGTAGCGGAACACATAGGCGGCGATGCCGCGCCACAGAAGCTGCATCGCGGGCCGCGTGCGCGCGCCGGCATCGACGCAGGAGCGGCCCAGCTCCATCACCTCGCCTTCGTGCGCCAACAGCGGTGCCAGGTCATATTCGCGTGCCGAATAGAAGCCGTCGTGGCGCAAGGCCTCGCTGCGCCGATAGAGGCGATAGGTCCCAACCACGGCGCCGCCCCGCGCGTGATCGAGGACGAGAAGATGATCGCAGAACGCGTCGAAATCGTCGCGGTCGCGCCCGGCGCGCCGGATGGCGGCGCTGGGCTCGGCGCCCATCTCCTCATAAAAGACGCGATAGCGCAGCGCCTGCGCCGCATCGAGCTCGGCGGCGGTCTCGGCAAGGCGCACCTCGAGATCGCCCGACCAGACCTCGACCCGCGGCGCGGGGGGGCCAAAATCCAGCAACTCGGAAGGCTCGATGGTCACGGCGCCCCGCGGCGATCCGTCATTTCTCGCTGCCTTGCCGTCCCTCGACCGGCACGGCGTAGAGTTCGAGGCGGTGATCGACGAGCTTGTACCCGAGGCGCGCCGCGACCTCGCGCTGCAGCTTCTCGATATCCTCGTTGCGGAACTCCACGACCCGGCCGCTTTGGAGGTCGATCAGGTGATCGTGGTGGTCGAGCGGCATCTCCTCATAGCGGGCCGGTCCCTGCCCGAAATGATGCCGCGTCAGAATGTTGGCTTCTTCGAACAGCCGGACCGTGCGATAGACGGTGGCGATGCTGATCTTGGGGTCGAGCTCGGTCGCCCGGCGGTAGACGCTCTCGACATCGGGATGATCAATTGATTCCGACAATACGCGCGCAATGATCCGGCGCTGCTCGGTCATCTTCAAGCCCTTGTCGATGCACAGCTGTTCGAGACGAGAGGGCATCCGCGGTCAACCGCTCCGAGAAGCGACCCGACCAGTATAGCGCAAAGCCGTGACGGTTCTATAGCCTCGCGCCACGCGCAGGCTCATCCCGTGCCGCTGCGCCGTCCGCGCGTCCCGAGCCCGATCTCCTTGGCGAGACGCGAACGCTGCCGCGCATAATTGGGCGCCACCATCGGATAGTCCGGCGGCAGCTGCCAGCGGTCGCGATATTCCTCGGGCGTCATATTGTAGGCGGTCTTGAGATGGCGCTTCAGCATCTTCAGCTTTTTGCCGTCCTCGAGACAGATGATGTAGTCCGAGTGCACCGATCGCTTGACGCTTACCGCGGGCTGCGGCCGCTCGGTCGGGACGGAAGGACTTTGGCCAATGCTGGCGAGTGATTGATAAACTTGGTTAATGAGCGTCGGCAGATCGCCCACCGACACGGTATTGTTTGAAACATGCGCGGCAACAATTTCGGTTGTCAATGCCAACAGGTCATTTGAACTGTCGATGTCAGTCATCTCCGACTCTTTCCTCCGGCGGGAAATGACAAGATATTAGTAGGATGGGTTCGACGGAAGCAATGCGCAAGATGCAGCTCAGATTATTTTTTTGTATGGAACGAAGAATATCCAACGGCGTCTTGGAGGAGATGCTCGAAATTTGTCCACAGACTTGACCGGACGCGCGCTTTCCAAATGTACCGCGTCGCGAGCCCTTGGCTTCACTCCAGCACCCGGCGCAGCAGCCACGCGTCGATCGCCGGGCCCTTCTCGCGCACGTAATAGGCATGGCGCAGCCCGACGGTGCGGAAGCCCTCGGTCTCGTAGAGCGTCAGCGCGGCGCCGTTATCGGCCGCCACCTCGAGCACGACACGGCGGGCGCCCAGCGCACGCGAGCGGGCATAAAGGTCGCCCAGAAGCGCCCGCGCGACGCCCTGCCGGCGCGCCTCGGGCGCGGTGCCAAGCGTCAGCACTTCGGTCTCCTCGCCGAGCACGGTCGCGAAGATGAGGCCAAGCGGCCGCGCGGCGTTCATGTCCTCGGCGAGGCGCCCCTCGGCGCCGGCCATGGCGAGAACGCCGGCAAGCGCCGTCGCATCCCAGGAATCCTCGGGAAAGCAGCGCGCATGGATGCGCGCAAGCGGCTCGAGATCGGCCCGGCCGACGGATCGCAACGTGAAGGTCATGAGAGGACCCGCGCGCGCGGCACGCTGGTATCGGGCGCGCGCAGATAAAGCGGCCGGGGCCGCGCCGGGCGCTCTCCGGGCCGCCAGTGCGCAAGACCGACGCGGGCGATATCGGCCGGGTTGGGCGTATCGTCGCCAAGGACGACCGGCGCCCGCGCGGCGATCCAGCCGGCAAGCCGCGGCGCGCCATCGCCCGCCAGCGCCAGCGGCCCGGGCGGCAGGAAGGCATCGGCCGCGTCGGCAGCCACCAATCTTCTCGCGCCGAGCGGCGTTCCTTCGGGCGAGAAGCATTGCAGATAGAGTTCCGCGCGCCGGCTCTCGAGCGCGACCACGAGCGGCCGGCCCGCGCGCGCCGTCGGTTCGATCCCGGCCGCCACCGCCGCAAAGCTCGTCACGCCGATAAGAGGCAGCCCGGTCGCGAGCGCCAGACCCTGCGCGAAAGCGAGCCCGATCCGGACGCCGGTGAAAGAGCCGGGACCCACCGTGACGGCAATGAGGTCGAGCTCGGAAAACCCCATCGCCGCGCACGCCAAGGTCGCGCGGATCATCGGCGGCAGCGCTTCGGCCTGACCACGCTCCATCGCTGCCCTTTCCCGCGCCGCGACCTGGCCCGCCGCCAGCACCGCGCACGCGCACGCGGACCCGGCGCAATCAAACGCGAGCACGTTCACGATGACCGGTCGCAAGCCATGCGCGTGACTCTACCCAATCGGCGTTTGCGCTAACATAGGGTCATGCCGCTCGTCGAGATCATCGAAGCACAGCACGACGTGGTCATCGCGCTCGCTTATGCCACGGCGCGGAACCTCACCGGGATGCCGATCTATCGCACGCCGATCTGTTATCTGAACGAGGAGGCGGCCGGGCTTCTCGTGCGCGCGGTCGAGCTGGCGCGGCCGTTGGGCCTTCGCTTCAAGATCTTCGACGCGATGCGGCCCAGCGAGGCGCAGTGGCGTCTTTGGGAAGCGCGGCCCGACCCCGACTTCCTCGCCGACCCGCGCCGCGGCTCGCCGCATTCGCGGGGCGCCGCGATCGACCTCACGCTGATCGAGGGGAGCGGCGCGGCACTCGACATGGGCACCGAATTCGACGCCTTCACCCCGGCGTCCCATCACGGCTCGCTCGAGATCGGCACGGCGGCGCAGCGCAACCGGATGCTTTTGCTGGGCCTCATGACGGCGGCCGGCTGGGACTTCTACCGCAACGAGTGGTGGCATTATCAGCTCTTCGACGCGCGGCGTTATCCGGTGCTGGCGGATGCCGATCTGCCGCGGCCGATGATGGGGTGAGGCTAGATCGCGCGGACTTCCATGACCTCCGGCACATAGTGCCGAAGCATGTTCTCGATCCCGGCCTTCAATGTCGCGGTCGAGCTGGGGCAGCCCGAGCACGAGCCCTGCATATGGAGATAGACGACGCCGTCCTCGAAGCGGTGGAAGATGATGTCGCCGCCGTCCTGAGCCACCGCCGGGCGCACCCGCGTCTCGAGCAGCTCCTTGATCTGTGACACGATCTCGTCGTCGTCCTCGTCGTCCGCGTCGATCTCGCCAAGGAAGGCCGGCTCGCCGGCCATGAAATGCTCCATGATCGCGCCCAGCACCGCGGGCTTGAGGCGGTACCAATCGGCCTCCTCGCCCTTGCTGACCGACACGAAGTCGGCGCCGAGGAAGACGCCGGTCACGCCCTCGAGCGCGAAGAGGCGCCGGGCGAGCGGCGAGCGGTCGCACGCTTCGGGCTCGGCGAAATTCGCCGTGCCCACCGTCATCACGGTCCGGCCCGGCAGAAACTTCAAGGTCGCGGGGTTGGGCGTCTGCTCGGTTTCGATGAACATGGCTCCTCCGGAGGGCCAAAACGCGACAATTGATAATCCGCGCGCGACTGTCGGATTTCAATGATCGGCCAATGACTGCAATAAGTTAGGCAGTAATGGGCCGCTGTCAAGCCCCCGGCGGGCCGGGTCGTGCCGTCAGGGCGGCGTGTAGCCTTTGCTTTTGAAGATCGCGAGGCTCTCCGGCGACGCGAGCATCGCCGTGAAGGCCTTGGCCTTTTCGAGGTCGGCCGCTTTGGTGGCGGCGCCGGCGGTCCAAAGGGAATGTTCGGGATCCTGCAATTCCGGCGGCAACGGGCCGACGAATTCGTAATCCGCCGCCTTCGACAGCAGCGGCGGTTGCCAGCCGACGAGCAGATCGGCGCTCTTCTCGTCAATCACCTCCTGCACGGATTCCCACAGCTTGGCCTTGGCTGCGACCTCCTTGACGACGCCGAGGCGGGCGAAATCGTGGTCGGCAAGGACGCCGTCGGCACCGCCGGCGGCCGCATCGTAATAACCGATCGTCTTGGTTGCGAGCAGGGCCTCCTTGACGCCCGCGAGGGAACTGATATCCGGCTTCGGCTGGCCTTTGAGCACCGCAATCGACAGCGCTGTGCGCGCGATGTCATGCACCGAATCAGGGGCGATCAGGCCGGCCTTGGCGAGATCGGCGATATCCGGCTTCGGCAGGATCACGACATCGACGGGCTCGCCCTTTTCGATTTTTGTCTTCACGGCTCCGGCGCCGCTGAAGGTGATCGCGAGCGTCGTGCCGGTTGCGTGCGTGAAATTATCGCCCACGTCCTTCAGCGCGAAGTGCATGATCCCGGCGCTCATCACCTTCAACTCATCGGCCTGCGCCGGGTCGGTGCCGAAACCGAGGCCGGTCGTCGCAAATGCGATGCAGCACAAGAGCCGAGCGGCAGGGCGGGGCGAATGACGCTTCATCTTCTCCTCCTTGGGATGCAGGCCTTCACATAGCGCCGTTTGGTCTCATCGTCGCCGCTCCCGATCCGGCGGCTCGCGATAATGCCGCGGCAACCCGTCTGCCGCTTTACGGCGGGCTTCCTTCTCTCTTACGGCAGCCTTATGATTCTGCGGATAAAAGGGGGAGGTTTCCGGGGGACCGGGCGTGGTTTTGGCGTTTGGCGACTACCGGCTCGATATTGGCCGCCGCGAGTTGCGCCGCGGCGCCGAGCGGATCGTGCTCGAGCCCAAGGTGTTCGACCTGCTGGTCTTCCTGGTTCAAAACCGCGACCGGGTGGTGAGCAAGGAAGATCTCCTGCGGGCGGTTTGGAGCGGTCGGTTCGTCTCGGAATCCGCGCTGACGACGCGGGTCAATGCCGTGCGGCGCGCGCTCGGTGACGACGGCGCAACGCAACGTTTCGTCCGCACCTTCATTCGCAAAGGCGTCCGCTTCGTCGGCGAGGTCACGGAACTTCCCGACATGGCGGCGCCTTCCGGCGACCGGGCACCGCCGCTACCGGAAAAGCCGTCAATCGCGGTGCTGCCTTTCCAGAACCTGAGCGGCGATCCCGATCAGGACTATTTCGCCGATGGGATGGTCGAAGAAATCACCACTGCAATTGCGCGTTGTCCCGGGCTGTTCGTCATCGCGCGCAATTCGAGCTACGCCTTCAAGGGCAGAAGCGTCGATGTGAAGCAGGTGGCGCGGGAACTTGGCGTGCGCTACGTGCTTGAAGGCTCGGTCAGAAAGGCAGGCAACCGTGTGCGCATCGTCGGACAGCTGATCGATTCGACGACCGGTGCGCACATGTGGGTCGAACGCTTCGAGGGCACCCTCGAGGACATTTTCGACCTGCAAGATCACGTGGCGAGCGGCGTCGTCGGCGCGATCGAGCCGCGGATGCGACGTGCCGAAGCAGAGCGCGCCGGCCGCAAGCCGACCGACAGCCTCGATGCTTACGACCTTCACCTGCGCGCACAGGCGCAAGCCTATAAGAGGAACGGGGAGGGTTTGGCCGAGTCGATTCGGCTTGCGCGATTGGCCCTCGAACTCGATCCGGCCTATGGTCCGGCCATTGCGCGGATCGCGTTGAGCCGCGGCATGCAGCGTCAGCGGAACTGGATCCCACCGGCCGGCCCGGAGGTCGAAGAAGGCATCGCGATGGCCCGGAAGGCGATCGCTGCCGCCGGGGATGACCCTTGGGTGCTGGATTTTGCCGGCTTGGCGCTGGCGCAGCTTGCCGGAGACAATGAAGCCGCGCTCAGCGCCATCGACGGCGCCATCGCACTCAACCCCAACTTTGCCATCGCGTTCGGCCATCGCGCCGTCGTTCTGGCCTACCTGAACCGCCCCGAGGAAGCCATCCGCGCTGGCCAGCAGGCGATCCGCCTGAGCCCGCTCGATCCCGCCATGTTTTCGTTTTGCCAGGCGCTGGCGCTGGCGGAGCTGGCGGCGGGTCGTTACGAAGCCGGGCTGTCGTGGGCCGAAGAGGCGTTGCGCGAAAACGGAGGCATGCCGGCACTTCGCCTCAAGCTCAGCCTGTGCGGCTATCTCGGTCGGAATGACGAAGCGCGCGCCTGCCTCAGCCGGGCGGGCGAGTTTCAGTGCGAGCCGACGATAACCGGCATCATGCGCGCTTTGCCCAAGGGTGTGGTCCCGGAACTTGCCGCCCACGTCACCGAGGGGCTGCGCAAGGCCGGCATCCCGGAGCGATGATGCTGGGTTCGCCCGGCGTCACGTATCGATAGGCCTGCCGCGGCTGGGCTTTGGCGCGGTTTCACGGTAATTCTGCCGCCATGGACGGACGGCGCAACAATTTCGACGGGCTGCGGCTCTTTGCGGCCTTCACGGTGATGCTGACCCATTCGTTCCTCATCGGCGAAGGCAGGATCGACCATGACCCGCTGATGCTGCTGACGCGCGGGAAATGCACGATCGGCGTGATGGGCGTCTTCGTGTTCTTCGTGGTGAGCGGCTATCTCGTCACGCAAAGCTGCGAGACCACCGGCTCGATCCCGCGCTTCCTGATCAAGCGCGCGCTGCGCATCTATCCCGGTCTCGCCTTCTGCCTCGTGCTGCTCGCGTTCGTGCTGGGCCCGTTGGAGACGAGCCTCGGCATCCGGGCCTATCTCGCCGATCCCCGAAGCTGGGGCTATGTCGCGTCGAACCTTGCCATGCATATCGACTGGAACACGCTGCCGGGCGTGCGCTTCACGGGATGGGAGGCGGGCGCCATCGTCAACGGGCCGCTGTGGAGCCTGCCGTGCGAGGTGCTGATGTATCTCATGGTGGCGGCGCTCGCCGCGACAGGGATGCTGCGGCTTCGCGTCATTCTGGGGCTGATCGCGGCGGGCCTCGTGGGCATCGCCTTCGACACGTCGTCGAGCGGCTGGCTTCTGGGCAGCGCGCTCTGGATGCTGTCCTTTTTCGCGGCGGGGATGGCGCTCTACAAGCTGCGCGCGGAACCGATCTTCGCGTCGCGCTATGCGCTCGTGGCGCTGCTTGCCCTCGCGCTCGCGGCGTGGGCGCGGCTTTTCATCCCGGCCTTTGCCCTCTTCGGCAGCTATCTCGTCGTCTATCTCGCCTTCGCCTTCCGCCGGGTGATCCCGGCCGCGCGGTTCGGCGATCTGTCCTATGGGCTCTACATCTATGGCTGGCCGGCCGAGCAAGCCGTGACGCGCGCGCTGGGCGGTGCCGCGCCGTGGTGGCAGGTGCTGGGCTTGTCGCTCCCGATCGCCGTTGTTTGCGCCTTCTGCTCGTGGCACCTGGTCGAGGCGCCGGCGCTGCGATTGAAGCCGCGCGGCGGCGGCCGGCCGGTCGCCGATCCCCAGGCCGCTTGACGCGCGGGGCCCACCCCGCGTCAAATCCCGCCGGGGAGGACGCGATGGAAAATCCGATCGCGCTGCCGCGCGTCTACAACGCCGCCGTCGATCTGATCGAGCGCAACCTCGCGGCCGGGCGCGCCACGAAGACCGCCTTCATCGACGATCGCGGCAGCATCACCTATGGCGCGCTTGCCGAGCGCGTCGATCGCGCCGCCAATGCGTTCCGCTCGGTGGGCATCGAGCCCGAGCAGCGCATGATGCTGTGCCTTCTCGACACGATCGATTTCCCGGTCGCGTTCCTTGGCGCCATCAAGGCGGGGATCGTGCCGATCCCGGTCAACACGATGATGACCGCGGCCGATTACGAATTCATGCTGCGCGACAGCCGCGCCAAGGCGCTCGTCGTGTCGGACGCGCTTTATGACCGGCTGGCGCCGCTGTTCGCGTCGCTGCCGGCGCTGCGGCATGTCATCGTGTCGGGCGGCGAGGGGATCAGCGGACGGCTTCATCTCTCATCGCTCCTCGATGCGGCGGAGCCGCGCGCCAAGGCCGCCGAGACGTTGCGCGACGAGCCGTGCTTCTGGCTCTATTCATCGGGCTCGACCGGCGCGCCCAAAGGCGCGGTCCATCTTCACGCGCATCTGATCCTCACGGCCGAGCATTATGCGAAGCCGGTGCTGGGCATCGCCGAGAGCGATCGCGTCTTTTCCGCGGCGAAACTGTTCTTCGCCTATGGGCTTGGCAATTCGCTGACCTTTCCGATGGCGGTGGGCGCCACGTCGCTGCTCTTGGCCGAGCGGCCGACGCCCGCGGTCGTTGCGCGTCTTCTAAAGGAAAGGCGCCCGACCCTCTTTTATGGCGTGCCGACGCTTTATGCCGCGATGCTCGCAAGCCCCGACCTGCCGGCGCGCGGCGAGATCGCGGTGCGGCTCTGCGTGTCGGCCGGCGAGGCGCTGCCCGAAGAGATCGGGCGGCGCTGGACCGAACGGTTCGGCATCGAAATCCTGGACGGGCTCGGCTCGACCGAGATGTTGCACATCTTCCTGTCGAACCGGCCGGGACAGGTCCGGTACGGCACCACCGGCGTTCCCGCGCCCGGCTATGAGATCAGGCTCCTCGACGACGCCGGCAACCCGGTCGGCCCGGGCGAGATCGGCGAGCTTCACGTGGCGGGGCCGACGAGCGCCGCGATGTATTGGAACAACCGCGAGCGCTCGCGCAACACGTTCCTCGGCGCCTGGACCCGCAGCGGCGACAAATATGTGCGCGACGCCGACGGCTATTACACCTATTGCGGCCGCGCCGACGACATGCTGAAGGTCGGCGGCATCTATGTCTCGCCCTTCGAGGTCGAAGCGGCGCTGATGACGCATGAGTGCGTGCTCGAAGTCGCGGTCGTGGGCCATGACGACGAGCACCGGCTGGTAAAGCCCAAGGCCTTTGTCGTGCTGCGGCCGGGGAAGGAAGGCTCGGCGTCGCTCGCCGCGGATTTGCAGGCTCACGTCAAGACGCGCCTTGCGCCCTACAAATATCCGCGCTGGATCGAATTCGCGGCGGAGCTGCCGAAGACCGCGACCGGGAAGATACAGCGCTTCAAGCTGCGGAGAGGTGGCAGCGGCTAGGGCAGAAGCGCCCTTCGACTTCGCTTCGCTCCGCTCAGGGTGAGGAAAATCCCTCATCCTGAGCGGAGCGCGCAGCGCGTAGTCGAAGGACCTCGGGGAGGGTGGGGCCGAGACGGAAGCGCCCTTCGACTTCGCTACGCTCCGCTCAGGGAGGACGTGTTGAAAAACCCCTCATCCTGAGCGGAGCGCGGAACGCGCGTAGTCGAAGGACGCACCCTCACTTCTTTTCGGGGTTGCGTTCCTTCCACGGGTCCTTGACGTCGGGGATGGTCGCGAACTCGACATTGGCGAGGCGGCCGTTCACCTTCTCGACCTTGCGCATATAGATGTTCTCGACGATGTCGCGGGTCGCCGGATCGATCGCGATCGGCCCGCGCGGGCTCGCGGGATCCTTCCAATGCGAGAGGATCGCCATCGCCTTGTCGGCATCCACGGTGCCGCCCGTCGCCTTCAGCACGGCATAGATCGCCGCCATCGAGTCCCAGGCCTCGACGCCCGCGAAATCCGGCAGCGCCTTGTCGCCATAAGCGCGCTTCCACGCGGCGACGAAGGCCTTGTTCGCGGGCCGGGTCGCGGCCGCGGAATAATTGCCCGACGTGACGAGGCCCAACGTGCTGTCGCCCATGTCCTGAAGCTGCTCGTCCGGCACGATGTCCATCGTCGAGACGAGCGTGATGCCCTTCTGCGCAAGGTCGAGGTTCGCGACGTCACGCATCATCGTGACCGCGCTTCCGACCGGCACGAAAATGAAGGCGGTCTGCGCCTTCGCGTCCGCCATGCGCTCGAGATAGGGCGTGAAATTGAGGTCCGACAGCGGGAAGCGCGACTTGCCGGCGATCTCGCCGCCGCCTTCGGTGAAGCCCGCCGCAAAGCCGTTCTCGGCATCGTTGCCGGGCGCATAGTCGGCGACAAGGGAATAGGCCTTGCCGTGACGCTCCTTGGCGGCCCATTGGCCCAACGGATATGAGGTCTGCCACAAGGTGAAGGAGACGCGCACGATATAGGGCGAAAGGCGCGGGATCGTGACGCCGGCCGCCAGGGAATCGATGAACGGGATCTTGGCCTGGGTCACGATCGGCGCGATCGCCGCCGCGTTGGGCGTCCACAGCACGCCGGTCAGGAATTGGATGTGATCGCGCGTGATCAGCTCCTGGGCGAGGCGCTTTGCCACGTCGGGATTGGGCCCGGTGTCGTCGCGCTCGATCAGGTTGATGGTGACGCCGGTCGGCAAATCGTGCGGATGCTCCTTGATGTAAAGCCTGAAGCCGCGGTCCATTTGCAGGCCGGGCGTGGCATCGGGCCCCGAGAGAGTGAGGATCGCCCCGACCTTGACCGATTCTGCCGCGGCCGGCGCGGCCGCAGCGACGAGACCCGCGAACACGAAACACCAAGCCCGCATGCCCAGCTCCCCGATGTGCCGTCACACTATAGGGTTAGGCGCCGGGGCGTGCTATGGTTTGCGCCTTCTGGCGAAGCGGAAGGAGCGAGCGATGGACGGAACGAAGCCTGAGACCAGATTGCGCGGGCCGGCGAAGCTTGGCGCCTTCGCCCATGTCAGCGTCCCTTGCCGCGACCTCGATGAAGGCAAGGAATTCTACGGCACGGTGCTGGGCGGCGAATTGCGGGTCGACACGCCGACCTTCGCCTCGTTCGAGATCGCGGGCGTCGATGTCGGCATCGGCAGCGAAGGCTGCTCCTTCATCGAGCGCAGCGCCGAATATCCGCATTTCGCCTTCTTCATCGGGCCGGACGAGCTCGTCCACATGAAGGCCTGGCTCGCGCAATGCGGCATCCCGACCTCGAATTTCTGGACCCGGCGCGGCATCGAGGCGCTGATGTTCTTCCGCGATCCGTCGGGCAACATGATCGAGCTTTATTGCGAGCGCGGCTTCAAAGGCGCCGATCAGCTCCCGAAAGGGCCGCCGCGCGGCCATGGCACCGCGGTCGACATCGACCTTTTGCGGTACGATCGCTGGAACCGCCCGAGCGCGGCGCGATAGCGCGCATTCGCCTTAAATCGTCGGCGAAAGACGGCTCGGGGCGGGCGTCCCTTCAATCTCTTGGCAGGTCCGGGGCGTATAGAACGATGTCATGGAGCATACCGCCACGACATCGCATCTCATCGCCGCCGATGCCGGGCCGCACCGGCTCGTCGCGCGCTCGCGCATGAATTTCCTGTTCGCGCTCTGGGCGATGGCGATGCGCTGCTTCTGGCAGCGTTAGACCACCACGATGTCAGGAGCCGGCGGGTCCGCATAGAGCCGCGCGACCAGGTCGGCGCGGTGGGTCAGAACCGCGCGCTGATTGATATAGCCCTTGTCGGTGATCTCTCCCTGGTCGATCGATGGCGGCTCGGCCAAGAGAAGGGCGCGGGCGACGCGGTGGGATGATCCGCCGGCACTTTCATTGTGGCGCGCGAGCCCCGCGCGAAGCGCCGCCCGCACGGCGGGCGCAGCGAGCACCGAAGCGATGGCGGCCTCGGCGCCGAGCTCGGGGCAGAGACCGCGGCAGCCGGCGAGGCTCGGAAATATCAGAAGCCCGATCGCATCGCGGTCATGCCCCGTCACGACGGCGTCGGCGATCACCGGCGCCGCCGCGGCGATCGCCTGCACCCGCAAGGCGCCGACGCCGACCCAGGTCCCGCTGGTGAGCTTGAAATTCTCGCCGATGCGGCCGTCGAAGACGAGACCGCGCGCGGGCTCGTCCGGGTCCTCGAGCCGAAGCGCATCGCCCGGCCGGTAGAAGCCTTCGGCGTCGAACGCCGCCGCGGTCAGGTCCGGCCGCCGCCAATAGCCGGGCGTGACGTTGGGCCCGCGCACGCGCACCTCGAACCGGCCGCCATCCGGCACCAGCTTGATCGCCGTCCCCGGCAGCGGAAGGCCGATATTGCCCGCGCGCTCCAGCGGATAGTGCACGTGCGTTGCGGCCGGCGCGGTCTCGGTCGTGCCCCAGGCCGAGACGAAGACCGGGCGCCGGCCGGTCGCGCCGAGCGAGACCCTTTCGAGCCGCTCCCACAGGCTTTGCGGCAAGGCCGCGCCGGCATAGCAGAGGAGATCGAGCTCGGCGAAGAAATGGCGCGCCAGGTCGGGATCGCGCTCCAGGTGATCGAGCAGCAAGCCATAGCCCAGCGGCACGTTGAAATAGAGCGTCGGCGAAACGTCGCGAAGATTGGCGACGGTGCGCTCGATGAGGCCCGGCGCGGGCCGGCCATCGTCGATCCATAGCGTGCCGCCGTTCCACAGCACCAGGTTGAAATTGTGGTTGCCGCCGAATGTGTGGCTCCAGGGCAGCCAGTCGAGCACGTGCGGCGGGCGGTCGGCGAGGAACGGCCACACCTGCCCGCATCCTTGCTGGTTCGACGCCATCATACGCTGCGTGTTGACGACGCCTTTGGGCTCGCCCGTGGAGCCCGAGGTGAAGAGGATTTTCGCGACCGTGTCGGGCCCGACGCGATGGAACGCATCGTCGAGCGCCTGGCGCGGGCGGCTTGCGCGCAACACGCCGAGCGAGGTGACATCCATGCCGGCGGGCGGGTTGCGCGACACGGCGACAGCGGCGCCGGTGAAGCGGAGGGCCGCGAGCGCCGCGCGATAACGCTCGCCATCCTCGGCGAAGATGAGGCCGGGCGTGAGCTGCTCGGCGCAGGATTTGAGCTTCGCGAAATCCTTCGACACGAGCGAATAGGCGGTCGAGACCGGCGCCGCCGGCACTCCCGCATACATCGCGCCCAAGGCCACGAGCGCATGATCGATGCTGTTTTCCGACAGGATCATCACCGGCCGCTCGGGACCGAGCCCGCGGTTCAGCAGCGACTGGCCGATCGCGCGCGCGGCCTCATGCGCCTCTTCGTAATTGACGCGCCGCCACGCGGTCCCGTCGCGTTCGGCGAGAAACGGGCGATGCGGCATGAACGACGCCCACGAGGCAAGCTTGTCGCCGACACAGCGCGCGGAAGGGCCAAGCGCCTGCGGCGAGCGCAGGATCATGCCGCCGTCGGCCAGCGGCTCGACCGAGACCTCGGCCGGGGCAAAACGCGGAACCCGTCGCTCGCCTTCCATCCTCCCCTCCCCTCGTTGGCCGAGGTCCATCGGGAGCGACCTTATATCGTTCCCGCCGCCTCGCGCAGATGATTGAAATTGCGAACATCGAGACCGAGCCGCATGCCGCCGAGATAGAGATCGAGATCGGCCGTGAGCAGCGTGTTCTCTTCCTGGTTCAGGGTCAGCATGACGGAGTCGGTAAGCCCGAGCCTCATGAATTCATCTCTTTCAATGATTTGGATGCTTCGACGGTGTTGCTCATCGCTGTGCTGAACCAGGTGTTTGAAATTTTGCGCGATGCGCGA
>DATJLY010000292.1:0-2654 GCA_035509095.1 Allostellaceae bacterium
GATGGTGCTGGAGAAAAAGGAGGTGCTGACCCATCTCGGCACCTCCTATCTCCTGGAGCCCGCGCATTTCCGCAGCACCTCGCTCGAGCTGTCGGCGCTCGCGGCGGGCGAGGTCGACATCATCTCGATCGCCTATTCAACTTTCGCGCTCGCCGTGCTCAACGCCCACATGGACGATATCCGCATCGTCGCGGATGGCGGCCAGGACGGCGTCGGCACGCATCGCACCGTGCCCTTTCTCGTGCTGAACGATGGCGGGATCGGCACGGTCGAGGATCTGCGCGGCAAAGCGGTGGCGACCAACGGCGCCGGCGGCGCGTTCGACGTGGCGATGCGCTGGATGCTGAGACGGCACGGGCTCGAGGACCGGCGCGATTACTCAACGATCGAGACCGACTATGCCACCATGGTGCCGATGCTGTTGGGCCACAAGGTCGATCTCATCATCGGGGCCGAGCCTTTCACCGACGCGCCGGCGATCCGCGACGGCGCCCACGCGCTGTTCACGACGCGTGACGCGATCGGGCCGTCGCAGATGACGGTGATGGCGGCGCGCGCCGGATTCCTCGACGCGAACCGCGCCGCGCTCGTCGATTTCTTCGGCGACATGCTCGCGAGCTATCGCTGGTTCCACGATCCCGCCCATCATGACGCGGCGGTCGCGATCGTCGCGCGCGTGACCCGGCAGCCGGCCGGGAATTTCGCCAGCTACATCTTCACCGACACGGATTTCTATCGCGCGCCCGACCTGCGGCCCAATCTCGACTCGTTGCAGAAGAACATCGCCATCATGGGCGCGCTGGGCTTTGCCAAGGGCGACATCGACGTGAAGCGATATGCCGATCTGAGCCTCGTCGACGAGGCGAACCGACGGTTCAAATGACGGGGGAAGGTCCCATGAGTGAAGAGAACGAGGTCACGTTCGGCATCGGCACGATCCTGCTGAACGGGCATCAGGCGACGGCGGTCGTCGTCAAGGATCGCGTCGCACCGCTGGCCGACATTGTCGCGCGCCATTCGACGCCGGGCGCGGTGGCGCCGCCGATGCGGGATTTCCTCAAGGATTGGGATCGGTGGCTCGACTGGCTGAGAGGCCTCGGGCTCGATCCCGCGCGCGAAGAAGGCTGGCATCCGATCGACCGCGTCAAATTCGCCGCACCCGTGCCAGAGCCGTGGAACATCTTCCACCTCTATCACAATTACGAGCGGCCGAGCCGCGTCACCGGGCGCAGCGACCCGCCCAAATCCGAGCGCGTGCTGCCCGATGTGTTCTTCGGCTCGCGCTCGGCGCTCGCCGGCTATGGCGACACGGTCTATCGCGAGCATGGCGGGACCCAGTTCGATTTCGAGGTCGAGGTCACCGCGGTGATCGGCCGCGACGCGACGCGCGTGTCGGCCGATCGGGCGGCCGAATATATCGCGGGCTATGCCATCGCCAACGACCTCACCATGCATCACGCCTGGTGGCGCAAGCTGCGCGAGACGAGCGCCATCAACGACAATATCCGCATGAAGAATTTTCCCGGCTATACGCCGATGAGCCGCGTCATCGTGCCGGCCGACCTCGTGGGCGATCCGCATGATCTGCGCGTGCGCGCGTGGATCGACCAGAAGTTGCACCAGGATGCGCGCACCAACGCGATGCTGTGGCATGTCGGCGAAGTGGTGGAATATCTCTCCTATGTCATGACGTTGCGGCCGGGCGATCTGATCCTTCTGGGCTCGCCCGCCAACCTGCCGCTCGAGCCGGGACAGAAAAGCCATGGGATCGAGCCGGGTCAGACCGTGACGTGCGAGGTCGAAAAGCTCGGCCGCATCGTCAACCCCATCGCCGAGCAGGAGTTCCGGCAGCCCAACGAGCGATAGAGGGATGGACGCGCAAGGGCAGCGCCCTCTACTCTTCACGTCTTAACGATCCGGGGCGGGAAATGAGCCTGTTGTTTGGTGTTTTCGATACCTTCTCCCATGCCGAGGGAGAGATGCGGCGCACCGCCGACCTTTATGAGGAGCATCTCGAGGATGCGCGCCTTGCCGACCGGCTGGGCTATTCGCATTTCTTCTTCATCGAGCATCAGAACGCGGGCTTTCCCTGCGTCAGCGCGCCGACCGTGTTCCTGACCGCGCTAGCGCAAGCGACGCGGCGCATCCGCATCGGCGCGATGGTGTTCCAGATGCCGCTCCACCACCCGGTGCGGCTGGCGCAGGACACGGCGCTCATCGATCAGTTCTCGCGTGGCCGGTTCGATTTCGCGATCGGCTATGGCACCCGCCTGGGCGAGTTCGCGCCTTGGAACATCGATTTCGGCGCCCGGCGCGGCATGGGCGTCGAGGCGATGGACGTGGTGCTCAAGGCCTGGACCGACGAGCGGCTGACGCACGAAGGCAAATATTGGCGCTTCAAGGACGCGCAGCCCCAGCCCCGCCCCTATCAGACGCCGCACCCGCCGATCTGGGTCGGCGGCCACAGCGAGACCTCGTTCGAATACGCGGCCGAGCATAATTTCCACGTCGCGCAGAACATCGACGTGGAGCGCCTCATCACCGAGAAATTCGCATTTTTCCGCGCGGCGTGGCGCCGGCACAATCACCCGGGGCCGATGCCAAAGCTCATGCTGGTGCGCCATGTCCATGTGGCCGAGACCGACGCCGAGGCG